>JAYKIZ010000075.1:0-8265 GCA_035285965.1 Cyanobacteriota bacterium
AGCTATCCCACTCGCTGACTTGCTCCCCTTCGGCGCCGAGAGTCAAGGCTCCCCAGAAATGGAAGCGGGGCGCCTGGGGCAAGGTTTGCAAGCGCCGTTGGATCAGGTCTAGGGTGGCCGGCTGGTCTATCACCGGATCGCAGAGGGGTAACAGCGCCGCCTGGGTAAAGCCCCCCGCCAGCGCCGCGGCGGAGAGACTAGCTAGGGTTTCCCGGTGTTCGTAACCCGGTTCGCCAGTGTAGCTATAGAGATCCGTTAACGTCGGCGCCAGAACCAGATAGGGAGAATCGGCGCTCTCTTCTCGGAGTGGGAGAGTCTGGGGATCAAAAGCCAAAGCGGCAATATCCGACCGGGGCAGATCAGTCCAGCCCTCTTGACCGGAGAAAGGGTTGAGGAAACGGACGGGGACAAGGTTAGATTGAGAACTCAAAGTCGGCGGTCTCCACGGGAGCTAACAAGCATTTAAGCGCCATCACAGACTTTCTAAGCAATGGGGCGACGTCCTCGGTAAAGAATCTCCCCTTTGGAGGCGGCCGGTTCCCTCAGTTCGAGGGATTCGTTTTTCCCTAGTTCCAAGGAGCGGGACGTTAACGGCGTGTAGGAGACAAACTGCTCTTCGCCGTAGTAAATCCCCCGAATCTGCTTAATCAGGCGCTTGATTTCCACCTCCGCCACCCCCGTTAACATTTCCTCGGTTTTCGTTAAAAGATAATAGTCGTCAAAACAATAAGAAAGGACGAGGTGTCCCTCCGGGGTCTGGAGCGCCAGATGGTTAAAGCTATTCCACTGGAGTTCCTGCTGAGATTCGTGAACCAGAGCGAGGATTTTTTTACCCAAAGTCTGGGCGGTTTGGGGAGAAAAGCCCAGGGGCGTCGTTAACGGATAGGCGTTTTCGCTCAGGAGCAGAAGCCCCGTCAGACCCCGTTCTTCCCGCAGTACGGATTGAAAGAGACGCTCAATTTCTCCTAGGGAGGGGTGGGGAGCCAGCGCCGGGGGGGGCAATTCTCTTAAAGTGAGGACAGAGGAAGCGCCGACATCACAGTAACCGTTGGTCGGCGAGAAGATTTCGGTTTGGCGCTGGATTAGGCGCTGTTGGCGACAGAGTTGCAGGAGATCCGACTGACGAGGAGGGGGAAAGCTAACGCCGAGGCGGGCCGGTTGATAATCGTCTAAATCGGGCAAGATCACGTTTTCTAGGGATGGGGAAAGCCGCTCCCGCTCTAGGAAATAAATCGGCCCCTGGGCGATGTAACCGAGGATTGCCGCTAGTTGGTCTTCTTCTAAAACGCCGCTCAGGTAATAACTCAGAAAATAGGGCACATGGGCGCGTCCCAATTCGTCCGTGCCGTCGTTGTAGAGCCAACCGAAGAGGGTTTGGTTAGGGGAAATTTGGTGCAGAAAACTGGCCTGTTCTTGAACTGGGGGGGGACTGTAGGCCGACCACATCTGAAAAACAATCTCGCTGACAAAGGCGTCTTGAACGGTGGGGGGAATTTGCTGACTGGTCAGGAGTTGGAAGCCAATTTTCGGTAAACTGGTGTAAATTAGCTGGCCGACGAGTAGGGGCATGGTAGGGAGTCAGCAAAAAGAGCGTTCCAGAGCCGTCAGGTAACCCGGGGAATGGGTTAACAAACGATAAATACTTATGTTTTGAGTAAGAGGGCGATGAACCCCTACCTTCACTCTTCGCCCTTAAAGATTACCCAAAAAAGGGGGGTTAGCCAAGACCGGATCTAGGAATTAAGACCCGACTCAGCGCCAGAGGGCGTCCGCTAGCCGACAAACCTGAACCATTTCGGCGCCGTCGTGGACTCGCAGAATGTCAACCCCCGCGGCCACGGCCCGACAACAGACCGCCGCGGTGCCCCAGACCCGTTTTTGGGGGTCGCTCTCTCCCAAAACCTGGCCGATGAAGCTTTTGCGCGACGGCCCTACTAACAGAGGAAAACCGAGGGATTTGAAATGGGCTAACTCCCGGGTCAGGGTTAAACTCTGCTCCGCCGTCTTGGCGAAGCCCAAACCGGGATCGAGCCAGATCTTTTCCGGCGCCAGTCCGAGGGATAGTAATAGCGCCGCCTGGGAAGTTAAAAAAGCCTGAACTTCCCCCACTAAATCCCCATAGTTCGTCAAGGTTTGCATGGTGGCGGGGGTTCCCCGGCGGTGCATCAGACAAATCGGCGCTTGATACCGGGCCGCAATTTGGGCCATAGCCGGGTCTTCCATCGCCCCGGAAACGTCGTTAATAATATCGGCGCCGGCTTTTAAGGCCGCCTCCGCCACGGCGCTCCGGGTGGTGTCGATGGAAAGGGGAATCTCGGTTTCTTGCCGGAGCGTCTCAATCAGGGGAATCACCCGGTTTAGTTCTTCCTCCAGGGAAATTATCTCGGCGCCGGGGCGGGTGGATTGGCCGCCGACGTCTAAAATATCGACGCCGCCGCTCATTAAATTTCTCGCCTGAGCTAAGGCGTTGGGTAGCTCGTTAAATTGACCGCCGTCGCTAAAACTATCGGGGGTGGCGTTCAAAATCCCCATGACATAGGTTCGGCGCCCCCAGTCAAAACTCTGTCCGCGGATTTCTAGGCTCTTCATGGTTTCGGAGTCGTTGTCTCTACAGGAGATGCTTAATTTTAAGTATCGATCCGCCCCCTAAATCCCCCAACCTTGGGGGACTTTGAATCCGGTTCCCCCCAGAATTGGGGGGTTAGGGGGGCTTTTTAAGCGTCCTCTAAAGTCGGGGGTCGCTTCAGCAGTTCCGTTAATCCTACCGTCCCAGTCCAGAAGACCCAGAGACCTTGAACTCCCGCCTCTCCGAAGGAGCGCCCTTGGTTTCGGCAGTAAACAACGGCGATTAACCCTTCCAGAGCATGGCCAACCAGCGCCGCCTGGGCCAGCCAGAGGAGAGGAGGCCAGGGCGCGGGGATGAAGTTCCAGAATTGGTTAACTTCCAGAAATAAGGCGGCGCCGATGGCCAGACAAGAGGCAAATTTAACTAAAGTTTTTATGGACTGAGATAACGGCGCAGGCAAAATAGACATGGCGTCGAGTCCCTAGACTGCCCCCTAGGGCTTAATGTTAAGATTGTTTAAGAAAAATGTCGTTTTTTATACGTCCCCTTAATATAACTCTAATTTCCTTCACCGAGGCCCTCTGTGCAAAGAACCCCCGCGTCTCTGCCCAAACTAGATCCCATCAATCGGTACGATCCCCAAGCCATCGCCGACCACTACCGCCGGCGCCCTTGGCGAGTTATCGGGCGAGCTTTATTTGTTCTTCTTTCTTTTGCGGTCTTTTTAAACCGTCTGCTCTGGGATCAGGTTTTTGGGCTGACGGAAGGGACTAAGGCCCAACGGGCTAGCGAACTGCGGCAACTGCTGACCCGCCTCGGCCCCACCTTTATCAAAGTCGGCCAGGCGCTCTCCACCCGACCCGACCTGATCCGCCCAGATTTTTTAGAGGAGTTGATTAAACTTCAGGACCAACTGCCGCCCTTTAATAACGAGCAGGCGCTGGCCATCATCGAGGCGGAATTGGGTCTCAAGGTGGAGGACGCCTATCGGGAAATTTCTCCCCACCCCGTGGCCGCCGCCAGTTTAGGACAGGTTTACCGAGCGGTGCTCTATACGGGGGAAGAAGTGGCGGTCAAGGTTCAGCGCCCCGGCCTGCGTCCGTTGTTATCCCTCGATCTGCTGATCATGCGTTGGGCCGCCCGGCAGTTTGGGCAGTTTTTACCCCTGAATATGGGCCATGATTTGACCCTAATTATTGACGAATTTGGGGTCAAGCTCTTTGAAGAAATCGACTACCTCCACGAAGGTCATAACGCCGAAAAGTTCGCCGAGAATTTCCACAATGACCCGGAAGTTAAAGTTCCCGCCATCTACTGGCAATTTAGCAGTCGTCAGGTGTTAACCCTAGAGTGGATTCAAGGCTTTAAACTGACGGACACCGATAAAATTCGAGCCGCGGGCCTCGATCCCAACGAGATTGTCAAAATTGGGGTCACTTCCGGCCTGCGGCAACTGTTGGAGCACGGTTTTTTCCACGCCGATCCCCACCCCGGCAACCTCTTCGCCACCCTAGACGGGCGCATGGCCTACATTGACTTTGGCATGATGGATCAACTGGAAACCGTCACCAAGGAAACCATCGCCAGTTCCATTGTCCAACTCATTAATAAGGATTACCAAGCCCTAGCGGACGACTTTGTTAAACTCGGTTTCCTAGCGCCGAAAACCAATATTCAGCCCATTATTCCGGCGCTGGAAAAGGTGCTCGGCTCCGCGATGGGGCAAAGTGTGCGGGACTTTAACTTCAAAACCATTACCGACGAGTTTTCGGCTTTAATGTACGATTACCCCTTCCGGGTGCCCGCTAAATTTGCCTTAATTATTCGCTCTTTGGTAACTCAGGAAGGACTGGCGCTGACCCTCGATCCCAATTTTAAAATTGTCGAAGTCGCCTACCCCTACGTAGCCCGGCGCTTGCTGACGGGGGAATCTCCCCAACTGCGGCGCCAACTTCTAAACGTCCTCTTCAAAGACGACAAATTCCAGTGGCAACGGCTGGAAAATATGATTGCCATCGCCCGCTCGGATCAGAGCTTTGATCTACTGCCCACGGCTCAGTTGGGAATCCGTTATTTACTCTCCGAGGAGGGGCAGTATTTACGGCGCCAATTACTGCTAGCTTTAACGGAAGACGACCGTCTTCACACCGACGAAGTCCAGCGCCTCTGGGGATTGGTCAAAGACGACTTTACGCCCCAATACTTGTTTAACGCGGCGCTGAACGTAATTCGGAACTTTGCCTTGCCGGAGCCTCAGTCTTCCAGCGTTTAGACCGGACAACTTGGCAAGATTATTCAAGAGGACGTTTGAAAAGCCCCCCTATACTTCGACTTCGCTCAGTAGAACACCCCCCAATTCTGGGGGGAAACGGATTCAAAGTCCCCTCCATCTCGCAGTTTGACCACCCCGTCAGGCTGGCGCCTGCCACCCCTCCAGAGGAGGGGAATTTTTAACCGACAACTCACTATTATGATTCCCCTCCCGTGGAGGGGTGCCCCGCTAGGGGCGGGGTGGTGAATCTGTCCTTAATCGAAAAGAGCTTGATTTACGAATCATCTACGACCGCTATATGCTTTCTCCCAATACCCAAACCTTTCAAGCCTTGGCTCAGCAGTACCGGACGGCGCTGTTAGAAGACGTCATTCCCTTCTGGAGTCGCCATTCTCTCGACGCCGAAGAGGGGGGGTATTTCACCTGCCTCGACCGCTGGGGCCAAGTTTTTGACACCGATAAATTTGTTTGGTTACAAAATCGCCAAGTCTGGCTTTTCTCCGTTCTTTACAATCGAGTAGAGCCGCGACCTGAATGGTTAGCCATGGCCCAAAGCGGCGCCGACTTTTTAGCCCGCCGCGGTCGGGATGCCGAAGGGAATTGGTATTTTTCCCTGACTCGTTCCGGGGAACCCTTAACCCAGCCCCACAGTATTTTTTCCGATTGTTTCGCGGCTATGGCCTTTAGCCAATACGCCCTGGCTCAACAGGAAAACCCGGAGATTAGCCAAGCCAGTCAAGCCATCGCCCGTCAAGCCTACGAAAATGTGCTCCGGCGCCGGGACAATCCCAAGGGCGTTTATAACAAAACTTACCCCGGAACCCGCCCCCTGAAATCTCTAGCGGTGCCGATGATTTTAGCGAACCTTTCTCTAGAGATGGACTGGTTTCTTCCCCCGGAGGTCATTGATCAAGTCTTAAGCCAGACCGTAGCGGAAGTGATGGGGGATTTCCTCGATCCCGGTCTAGGATTATTGCGGGAAGCGGTTGGCCCCCAGGGGAAAATCAACGATTCCTTTGAGGGGCGCCTCTTGAATCCCGGCCACGGCATGGAAGCCCTCTGGTTTGTGATGGACATCGCCCGGCGCCGGGGTCAGACGGATTTGATTGCTCAAGCGGCGGATAGTTTACTCAAAACCCTAGAGTACGCTTGGGATCAGGAGCATGGCGGACTGTTTTATTTTCTCGATAGTCAAGGCCATCCGCCCCAACAGTTGGAATGGGATCAAAAACTCTGGTGGGTGCATCTGGAAACCTGCGTGGCCTTTGCCCTCGCCTTTCAACTCACGGGACGGGAGGACTATTGGCGGGCCTTTTTAAAAGTTCACGATTATACCTGGGCCCATTTCCCGGACCCCGAAGGCGGCGAATGGTACGGCTACCTCAACCGTCGGGGGGAGGTGTTATTGCCTCTCAAGGGCGGCAAATGGAAAGGCTGTTTCCATGTTCCTCGGGCGCTCCTGCTCTGTTGGCGTATTTTGGCGGCGCTGGCCGAGACGGGGGATGAGGGTGGCATCCAAGCTTAACGCCTATTGAGACCGAGACAGCGCCCGAGCAAAGCCCAAAACTACCAAAAGATTAGAAATACTCAAAAAAACTTCGGCGCCGCCGTGGAGCCAGTCCACATCCGCCAACTGAGCGCCGTAATGGACTTGGGCGTAAATGCCCGCCGGGATGGTGAGCGCCACAAAGACCAAGAGGAAATAGAACCCCGCCAAGGCTAAACGGGGGGTTTGGGGACTACGGCTCAAAAACCAGAGAAAGCCCAAGTAGGGAAACAGGGACAAGGCGAATAAACTCTCTTTGCTGAGCATTAGGAACCCGCTAGGCGTCCAGAGCGCCAGATTTGCCAACCCGCCAGACAAAGTGTACCATTTCCCGCCACTGTCAGCGCCGCCTGGAGGGTGACTAGCCAGTCCAATTCCGGGGCGTTGTCGAAAAAGTGCCAGGTGCAGGCGCAGAAGGCGCTCGCCAGCGCCGGGAGCATTCCCCAGACTAGCCAGCGCCACTGGGGTTGGTTGGTAACTCCGGCAAAACGCCAAACTAGAGCCATAGCCGCCAGCCATTCTAGGACGCTGGAGATATGCACAATCCAGGTGGGAACGGACAGGGCGTTCATGGCGAGAACCTAGGCTTGGGTCGGCTCAAACTCAAGGGCGACGCCGTTCATGCAGTAGCGTTTCCCCGTCGGCGCCGGGCCGTCGTCAAAAACGTGACCCAAATGGCCGCCGCAACGCCGGCAGTGAACTTCCACCCGAGTCATAAAAAAGGAGCGATCCACGGAGGTGGCCACGGCATTTTCTAGGGGTTGATAAAAGCTGGGCCAGCCGGTGCCGCTGTTAAATTTAGTGTCCGAGGCAAAGAGGGGCAGACCGCAACCGGCGCAGTTGTAAACGCCGGCGCCGTACTGTTTATCTAGGGGACTAGTACCCGCCCGCTCCGTGCCGTGTTTGCGCAGAACCTTATATTGTTCCGGTGTCAGGATGGTCTGCCATTCGGCGTCGGTTTTGGTGACTTCAAAGGTCTCTGTGTTAGCCATAGAAAAAGGCGGGGGAGAATCAAGAATTTGGGCTAAACCGAAGGCGCCGAGGGTGACGGCGCCCGCTTCTAAAAGGTAGCGTCTTTTCATGGAAAAACCAAGGGAAGAGGAGGTTAACCCCTGGGGGCTTCCCCCATTGTGCCAAGGCCAAGTCGGAGTGGCCGATTCCGTCGGGTAAACCTGACCCGACCCAAAAATCCGGCGCCCTTGCCGTTAAAATTAGGGAGCGATCCGGGCGACATCCCGTTGTTTTTCCTTTTCCCATGGCCCCCCTGACTGTGAATTTAAGCCAAGGCTCCGTCACCTTTCCCTTCTCCCCCGAAGCGGGCCGGGAATTGCGACAAGCGTTGCAAACCCTGACCGAGCGCTTGAAAACCGTCGCCCAGGCGGTGGCTCAGAAAGCGCGTCCTGCGGGAGCCGCTCCCCTAGAGTATCGTTATAGCGGCGAGGTCTTTTTGGAGATTTTCTGTAATCCCAACCTCTACGCTAGTCCCTTTGGCGCCAAGGTGCTTCTCACCCTGCGGGACGAGCGCCTGCGGTTGGTGACGGAAGGGGAGTTAAGCCAACTCCTGGCGGATCTAGACGCCTATCTAGACCAGTTTTAAGCTTTAACCGTCGCTTTACCCTTTTACTTTACTTTTAACCATGTCTAGTCCTCTTGACCTACTCTATCAGGGCTTTCGCGTCTCCATCGGCGCCGCCGCCACCCTAGCGGAAACCCTTCAGGATAGCCAGCGCCGTCAGCAGACTCTACGGGATCTACAAACTCAACTGGGGGAACAGACCCGGATTTGGGCCGAAAAAGGCGCCGTGACGGAAGCCGAAGCCCGGCGGGCGGTGGAAGACTGGCTCCAACAAGCGAAACAAAAGGCGAACCCCGGCGCCGGCG
>JAYKIZ010000076.1:0-5257 GCA_035285965.1 Cyanobacteriota bacterium
TTAGTGACCGTTGTTTTAATTGTTCTGGGTTTAGTGACTCCCGAAGAAGGGATTGCGGGCTTTAGCAATTCCGCCACCATTACCGTCATGGCCATGTTTATTCTGAGCTATGGCATTACCCGCACCGGCATTATCCAAATCGCCAGGGACTTTATGGTTAAATGGGGCGGCAATAATACCAGCCAGCAAATTTTTTTAATGGGCTTGGTGGTCGGGCCAATTTCCGCTTTTATCAACAATACCGCCGTCGTAGCTATTTTTCTGCCGATTATTGAAGAGTGGGCCAAGCAACGACAAATTTCTGTGTCAAAACTTTTAATTCCTCTTTCCTACGCCACGGTATTGGGGGGAATGATTACGGTGATTGGGACTTCGACCAATATTCTGGCTAGCGGCTTATCGAAAAAATTAGTCGGACAGGAATTTAGCCTCTTTCAATTTACGCCCCTAGGATTAATTACTTTTGCCATTGGTTTAATCTACATCGCTCTGCTAGCGCCGAAATTATTGCCGGATCGTAAACCCGCCAGCGCCGGCCGAGTGGCGGACGATTATTTCCTTAAGGATTACGTCAGCGAGGTGATTATTCCGCCCCGTTCCAGTCTTATTGGCCAAACCTTAAGGGAAAGCGGCATTCAGCGTAAATTTGATATTGATATTCTCGAAATTATCCACAATGATACCCACTTTCCCCAACCCCTAGCGGATAAGGTGCTGACGGTGGGAGATATTTTATTAGTGCGGGGCGCCAGGGACGATTTGCTCAAAGTTCGGGACGAACGGGGGGTGGAGATTTTAGCGGACGTTAAATTTAACCAGGCGAGCCAACCGGCGCCGGATTTAGTGGAACCCTTGGAAGCGGGGGAAGAAAAAATCGCCGAGGTTTTAATTCTCTCCAACTCCCGGTTAATCGGCTCCACTTTAAAGGACATTCGCTTTCGCCAACGCTACAACGGCACAGTGCTGGCCATCCGTCGGGGGGAGGAGTTGATCCGCGAGCGCCTAGGCAAAGTCCAACTGAAATTCGGCGATCTGCTTCTAGTTCAGGGGCCCAAGGAAAGTTTTTTAGGGTTGCAAACCACCCGGGAATTGTTGGTTTTAGAAGAAAAAAGTCTGGAGAATTTACGGCTGGATAAAGCCTGGACGGCCCTGGCCATTGTCGTCGGGGTCATCCTAGTAGCGGCCTTTGATTGGATGCCCATCTTAGTCACCAGTTTAATCGGCGTCTTAGCGATGATTATCAGCGGTTGTCTGAAACCGGGGGAAATTTACGGCGCCGTCCGTTGGGATATTATTTTTTTGTTAGCGGGGTTAATCCCTCTGGGAACGGCTATGGCTAATTCCGGCACTACGGAATGGCTGGCCCAGGGCTTAGTCAGCCTGGGGGGGCACCTCTCCGGCTATTGGATTCTGCTCCTTTTCTATCTGGCCACGGCGCTGCTAACGGAGATCTTGTCCAATAACGCCACGGTGGTTTTAATGTTACCCATCGCCGTGGAAGTGGCCAAAACCCTGAGCCTCAACCCCTTCGCCTTTATGTTTGTGGTCACCTTCGCCGCCTCCAATAGTTATATGACCCCCATCGGTTACCAAACCAATACCATGGTCTATGGCCCCGGCGGCTACAAATTCTACGATTTCACCCGAGTCGGCGCGCCGTTAACCATTCTGCTCTCTCTCCTGACGCCTCTGTTTACCCTGTTGCTCTACGGCATTAAACCAGCCTAGTTTCTGAATCATGACACCGAACCCCGGCCCCGATTTTTCTCTATTCGCCCTTCTGCGAGAGGGGCAGGCTTCCAGCCTAGACCTAGCGGGTTCGGCGGCGCTGTTTGACGCCCTGCTTCAAAGCACTCTGGACTTTTTAACCCGCCACCGTCTGGACTCCGTTTTTTGGGTCAAACTTCCTCCCTTTACCGCAGTCTGGGAAACCCTGGGAGCCGCCCTCCAACAGGGCGTCGCAACCAAACTCTTTGACGGCACTTGGCCCAAACCCCCGGCGCTGGCCGGCGACGCCTATTGTCATGTCCTGCTGGAAATCAATCACCATTTAGAGCGGGAGTTTTTTTTCCTCGTCTCCGGGCCGGAACTACAACTGGTTTGGGTGGCCCAGACTCCCCCGGGAGAAGGCTACAGCGCCGGAGCGGATTGGCGTTTGGCGCTCAGTTTTGACCCCCAAGTCGTGAACCGTTTGTTGAAAACCCTTCAGGGAGACCTGGCGGTCAGCGACCAAACCCCCGAGTCCGCGGTTAATCAGCCCGAAAACTATTCTTCCCAAATCCCCGCGGAGTGGGCCTCGGCGCTGACGCAGGATTATCTGCAACGCGCGCTCGCCGCCGGCGCCGTCAACGCGCCCCAGAGGGAATCTCAGGAGTTGCTCTCAACGGTTCTACGGGAGTTGAGCTTGCCCCTGACCAACATCAAGACTGCCCTGCGACTGCTGGAATCGATGCAGAACAAACGGGAACAGCGCCAGCGTTATCTCCAAGTCCTCCAACGAGAGTGCAGTCGCCAAAACGCGCTTTTCCAAGGCATTCAGGAGCTTTTGCAGACCGAGGCGCCCCCGGAACCCCTCAACCAAGGTGTTTACCTAGAGGACTGCGTCCCCGGCGTCGTCAGCACCTATCAACCCCTAGCGGAGGAACGGGGGCTTTCTCTGGGTTACACGATCCCGGCCCAGTTGCCGCCGGTCGCCATCTCGGCGCCGGAACTGCGGACCTTGCTCCAACATTTGCTCCACAATAGTTTAAAGTTTACCCCTCCCCAGGGGAAGGTTCACGTCTGGGGGGCGCTTCAGGGGAAACGGGTGGAACTGCGGGTGACGGATACGGGAGTGGGCATGGAAATGAGCGACATTCCCAAGGTCTTTAACCGCTTCTATCGGGGACGGCGCGTCCTGGGCGACACAGAACCCGGCGCCGGTTTGGGATTAACTATCAGCCAGCGTATCCTCCAGCGTCGCGGCGCCGCCATCCGGGTTAATAGCCATCCAGGACGAGGAAGCGAATTTCAAGTCTTGTTGCCGATTTTTTCCCCGGAGACTTTCTCTTAAGATAAAAGCTGGCCTGTTCCGCCCCTGGCGGAGGCCTCTCCCTTGCCCTCAAAGAATTCAATATTTATGATCTGGCCCTTTCCCCCCAACGCCAAAAAACAAATCGCCCGCCTCGAAATTAGCGGCGCCATCGCCGGCGATACCCGCAAGCAAGTCCTAGCGGCGCTGAAGACCGTTAAAGAGAAAAAATATCCGGCGCTCCTCCTGCGGATTGACTCCCCCGGCGGCGTCGTGGGGGATTCCCAGGAAATTTACCAGGCGCTGAAGAAACTGAGCGAAACGGTGAAAATCGTGGCCAGCTTTGGCAATATTTCCGCGTCGGGGGGGGTCTATATCGCCATGGGTTGTCCCCACATCATGGCCAACCCCGGGACGATCACCGGCAGTATCGGCGTTATTTTACGGGGCAATAATTTAGAGAAACTACTGGAGAAAATTGGGGTTTCCTTTAAGGTGATTAAATCCGGCCCCTACAAAGATATTTTGGCCTTTGACCGAGAATTGCTCCCGGAAGAGCAAACCATCCTACAGGACTTGATCGACGATAGTTACGCCCAATTTGTGGAAACCGTGGCCCAGGCCCGCAATTTATCTCTAGAGCAGGTCAAAAGTTTCGCCGACGGTCGCATCTTTACGGGTCAGCAGGCTCTTGCCTTAGGGGTGGTGGATCGTCTGGGCACGGAAGAAGACGCCCGGCGCTGGGCCGCGGAGTTAGCCGGCCTCGACCCGGAGAAGGCGGAGTGCAAAACCCTAGAGGAACCGAAACCTTGGTTGCGGCGCCTGACGGGGAGCCGTCAAACCCTCGGCGGCGCCGTTTTTCAAGACCTGGCCTTTGAGCTGGCGACCCAGGGGCAACCCCTCTGGCTCTACCGCCCCTAGCGCCGGAAAACTGTAACAAAACTTCACCAAAAAACGCCCCCTTGACCCTTGTTCTCTCGCCCGATTGGGACTACATTGCAAGGGTTGAGAACCCCTTTTAACGTCATTTTTTTAAGATCCTAACGATTGCACCCCTTGAGGAGATCCTATGAATATTGCCGTGGTGGGCCTGAGTCATAAAACGGCCCCGGTGGACATTCGCGAAAAATTGAGCATCCCCGAAGACAGACTGGAAAGCGCGCTCTGCCATCTGCGGGGTTATCCCCATATTGAGGAAGTGGCCATCATCAGCACCTGCAACCGGCTGGAAATCTACGCCGTGGTGACGGAAACGGAAAAGGGCGTGATTGAAATTACCCAATTTTTGGCGGAAACGGGCCATATTCCCCTCTCCCAACTGCGGCGCTATCTCTTTACCCTCCTCCATCAGGACGCGGTGCGGCATCTTCTGCGGGTGGCGGCGGGCTTGGAAAGCTTAGTTCTCGGGGAAGGGCAAATCCTGGCCCAGGTGCGCAACACCCATAAACTCGGGCAAAAATATCAGGGCGTCGGACGTTTGCTCGACCGCCTCTTTAAACAGGCCATTACCGCCGGGCGCCGGGTGCGGACGGAAACCAGCATTGGCACCGGCGCCGTTTCCATCAGTTCTGCGGCGGTGGAGTTGGCCCACACAAAGTTAGAACTGTCTAACCAAAAAGTGACCATTATCGGCGCCGGCAAGATGTCTTGCCTGTTGGTGAAACATTTACTGGCGAAGGGCGCCTCCGAAATTACCATTGTTAACCGCTCCGCCCGGCGCTCGGAGGAACTGGCGGCCCAGTTTCCCCAGGCGTCTTTGACCCTGGCGCCCCTAACGGAGCTGTTCAGCGCCGTCGCCCAGAGCGATCTGGTTTTTACCAGCACCTCGGCCACAGAACCGATTTTAAACCGTCAAAATCTCGGCGCTTGTCTGGGGGGAGACCGTTCCCTGATGGTGGTGGATATTTCCGTGCCCCGCAACGTGGCCGCCGACGTTCAGGACTTGCCCCAGGTGCGGGCCTTTAATGTGGACGACCTCAAGGCCGTGGTGGCCCAAAACCAAGCCAGTCGCCGCAAAATGGCCCAGGAAGCGGAGGGTCTGCTGGAAGAAGAAGTGGACGCCTTTGAACTGTGGTGGCGCTCCCTAGAAACCGTCCCCACCATTAGTTCCCTGCGGAGCAAAGTGGAGGATATTCGCGAGCAGGAATTGGAAAAGGCTCTCTCCCGTTTGGGGAGCGAATTCGCCGAAAAACATCAGGAAGTGATCGAAGCCCTGACCCGGGGTATCGTTAACAAAATCCTCCACGA
>JAYKIZ010000077.1:0-7504 GCA_035285965.1 Cyanobacteriota bacterium
CTCTACGAAACCGACTTTAACCAGTGGATCGAAGAAACCGCCAAAACCCTGAAAGAGGGGAACTTCCATGCCCTAGACCTAGAAAACCTGATTGAAGAGATCGAATCAATGGGACGCAGTGACAAACGGGAAATTGGGAACCGCCTAGAAGTGCTAATCATGCACCTTCTGAAATGGCGCTACCAACCCAACAAGCAAACCAATAGTTGGCGCTTGACTATTAATGAGCAACGGCGCGCCATTCGCCGCATTCTTAAAGACAGTCCGAGTCTGAAACCCTATCTGCAAGGTAACCTAGCGGACTTTTATCAAGACGCAAGGGAATCCGCAAGTGATGAAACAGAATTGGAAAAACAGGTTTTCCCTGCAAAATGCCCCTTCACCCAGGAGCAAATCTTAGACTCCGACTACTTCCCCGATGCTTGACCTCATTCTCGCTCAGGCGCTTAAGTGTTCCGATTTTAAGGTTCCCTTTGAAGAGCGTCCCGTTTTTGAACAGCGCCACTGGATCTCCGTTTACAAGGAGATCGCGTCTTCCGGCGGGAATGAGCATCAATGGAAACCCAAAGACGTGTTTGATAAAATCTTGGGGCAAACTGGGTGCCTTGAGCGATACGAAACCTCCGACGGCAACACCGTAGGGGTTTATCGGTGGTATGGAAAAAGCCCGGAAGGTCGCCCCCGAGGATTCCAGATCAAGTTTTTGGAAGACTCCACCCACACCAAAAAGCGCGGCTCTCTTATCTGGAAAGGAGAGGGATTCTAGAGCCAACATTCCCCGCTCCCTTGGCGGGGTTTATTTTATCTTCCCAAAACCGGCGCATTAGTTTAGGCCGCTTTTAGGCCGGTTTAGGCCGTAGGCCGCTTTTTTCGGAAAACTACAGATAGCGTCTAGGGGCTGAAACCCGCTCTACATATAGGGTTTGGGTATGCCAGGAGGCGGACTTGAACCGCCGACACGAGGATTTTCAGTCCTCTGCTCTACCAACTGAGCTATCCCGGCTTTTTTTTCACTTTTATGACTATAGCAAACTCTCTTGAGCTTGGCAAGGGGAAGAGAAAAGTTTTTGAGTTAAGACAATTGTGAGGGGTTCATCACCCAGCCCCTAGGAGAGAGCCGCTCCAGCGCCGTCGGAAGAAAGGGGGAAAGTCCTTGCCCATCGGAGTTTAGAGGCGTTCTTTCCAGACTGGAGCCAGAAAATAGGTCACTTCTCCTAAAAAAGTAGTTGAAGATACAGCAAAAATCCCATTTTTGTTTTTCTTGCGCTACGGTATAGTGAAGTTATCAGCTTACCAGCTTAAACCTAGCTATTTTTTATGAGTACCTCGACTTTAGCTCCCCGCCACATCTTTGGCTATTCCTTAACGGCGCTTCAGGACGAAGTCCGTCAATTGGTCGAAAAGGGAACTGTCAGCCGTCATCAGCCTATCTATGTCCTTTGTCAGTATATTCCCCCCCGGGAGTGGGCCTGTGTAGAGCGGGAACTGGAGCGGAGCGATTTCCTGCTCCGGGATCAAATCGGCGATTTGATGGCCGCGGAGCGTTGGGATAACGATTAAGTTCAGAAACAAAATTATTCTACCAGTTCTTCTTGGTGGCTGAGCGCTTCTGCAATCTGGCTGGCCACCAGCGCCATGAGAAACCACCACAGACTGCTAATGGGGGGGCGATACCAGACGGTGTCGACAAAACCGTGGGTGAGAAGTCCCGCCATTCCCGCCAAGGCTCCTAGAAGCCATAACCCCTGCCGATCCAGTCGGTTTCGCAGGTTTTGCATCAGTTTTATTCCCCAACTGAAGGTGACGACCATCAGCCAAGCCATAGTCGCAAAGCCGACAGCGCCGGTTTCCACCAAGATTTCTAGATAGATAGAATAGGCGCTGAGGGCGCTGTACTTGGGTCGCATATAGAGGGGATAGATCTTATTAAAGGCGCTGTTGCCGGGGCCAATACCGAGAATAGGTCGGTCTTGGATCATGCTTTTCGCGCCTTCCCAAACGTTAATCCGAAAGTTATTACTGCTATCTCCCCGACCGGCGAAAATACTCAAAATTCGCATACGTAGGGGCGCGACAAAGAGGAAGCTAAGAATAAACAACCCGCCGATTAACGCCAGAGCGCCGGGAAGAAGCCAGGTTTGCCAGAAAGGGGACAGATAAGGTTTCCACCAGAGATAGGAGAGCGTCAAGAAAACGAATAACAGTCCGACGGCGCCGATCCAACCGCCCCGGCTTTGGGTGAAGTAGAGGCAAGCCAGATGGGCAAAGACCATAGTCAGGGCTAAGCATTTGGGAAGCCAGGCCCGCCAGACAAAAACAGCGGCCAAGCTCAGCGCCAACATGGGCAAAATATAGGCGGCGAGTAAATTAGGATTGCCAAGGTAGCTAAAAACTCGGGTGGCGCCGGCCATCTCTGAGGTGGGGTCGTTCCAAGTGGCCAACTGCTCCACGCCGTCAAATTGCTGTTTAATCCCGTAGCAACTAACCCAAAAGCCAACGAGCAGGATTAAGGTTAACAGGCGATTGAGCCAAGGACGGGAACGAAGCGCCCGAGCCGCCAGCAAAAAAACAAAGAGGTTAACCGTTAACTTGGCCAAGCCCCCGGCCGCGGCCAATTTGACCGGCGAAAGGCCCGTGGCCAGCGCCGAAATTAGCCAATAAAGAAAAATTAAGAGGTGGATGGGCGTCAGTCCCCAACCGGAGCGGTCCGCTAGGGTTAATAAAAACCAAAAAGCGCCGCAGAGCGCCATCAAGGCGCCCAGCATGGTGGTGGAAGTAAAGGGCGCCAAGGCAAAAATTAGACCCAATAACAGCGCCGACAGGGCTTCCGTCCAGGGCCAGAGTTGACTGGCGGGAGTCCAGGCTCCCGCGACGCCCACTAAGCGATGGAGGTAACTGCCCTGGCCCCAAAGACGGGGCGAAAATTGGGCTAGGGTTAAGGTCTGCCAAAGGTTTGCCCCCATACTTCTCCGATTCTAGTTCTCAAAACTGAGCTATTATACCCCTTCTCTAACGCCCTTCCGAGCCGAGGGGAGAAAGGCGGGGATCTTGGCGACAGGCGCTGAGGGGCCGGGGTTGACTGCTTTTAATTTCCAAAACCCGGCGACTTTTAGGATCGGCCCGTAGGGTAAAGCAGGCGCAACCGTAGCCGTAGTCGCCGCTATTGGTCGTCACCCAATCTTGAGGGCTAAACTCCGGCCAGGGCCAATCCCCCGGCGTTTGAAATCCGCCCTGGGCGCCGATTAACCATTCCCCGTCCCGGTCTCGCAACCAGAGATTCCCCGGCGTGGGGTTAGAAAACCAACCGCAACGTTTCTGGAGCGGCGCTTGCGCGACCGCCGTCTCTATCCACAACCCCGCCGCAATAGTCGCTAGCCAAAATGATTTACTCATGCCTATTCCCTCGGTAAAAAACGTTGAGCGCCGGGCCAGCGCCGCTGAAAATAGTGTTCCCAGCGCCGGCAGTGGCGCTGGTAGAGGACGCCTAGGGCGATGAGTCCTAAGCCCAACGCCGAGAGGGCCAGGGGAAAGAGCAAGGACTCGGCGAAGACCTGAAAGGCTAAGTAGCTTAAATACCCGAAAACCCCCAACGCCCCAAAGACCATCAACAGTCGGCGCCGCAGGGCCACGGAGAGAACCATTAAGCCCAGATTAACTAAAAAATAGAGAAAACGGCTCCATTCCGTATCGGCGCCGGTGAAGGGCAAACTGGGCCAGAAGCTTAACAGGCCGAAGAGATAGAGCCAAAAGGCGTAGTCTCCCCGACCCCGGGGGTAACGGAGATCCACTAAATAAGCCAGGACTAAACCCCCTAACCCCAGCCAAAAGGAAACCCAGGCCCGAGTTTGAAAATCCGCGTCGGCGCCGAAGAAGAGGGGAGCGACATCCATGGACAAATACCAAAGACACCAAGCCAGGGGAAAGGTTAAAAAAGGAAAACGGACAAAATAGAGGACGACGGCGCCGACGATTAAGGTGCTGATTTCCATCAGGAACCAACTGCCCCGAATCCAGGTATAGAAATTATGATATTGCCCCGGATCTCCTTGAATCCAAAAGCCCAAAGCCCGCTGAAGACCATACACCCCGAGGGGCGTCATCCAAACCGCGGCGGTGAACAGGAGACCGCCTGGGATGGTTAACCCCTGCCGGAAGAAGAGCCAATAGCCGGCGCCGCTTAACCCGAAGCCATAGACCAGTGCCAGGGCGAAAATACCCCAACCCCCTAAAGTTTCCCAAGCGAGGCTGACAAAGAGTCCCAGCGCCGCGATGACGACGAGCGCGCCGCCATAGTAGGCCACGGTGACGCCGTTAAAACGAGGCCGGGCTTCTCCCCGCTCCCGCAGGGCTTGCCAGAGGGGCGCCACTTGCTCGGGATTCAACAGACCCGCCTGGGCGGCCCAGTCTAAGTCGTCCTCATAAAGGGGAATCATGGAGAGGGAAGGTTAATTAATGTCCTTCAGTTTACGCCCTCCGGCGGCTGGCGAAAAACGGGACAAGGTCAGGACTCTCGCCAAGATTAATCCCAACCAACTGACGGCGCAATCTCAACGGGCAGGATGCCCAGTTTTGGTGGTACAAGTCAGGCTACCTTAGATGGGCCCCCTTTCGGCTAGCCCCTCCTAAGTGGTGCACTTCATTTTTGAATCGGCGATATTAAGAAATCAAGCCTGTTAACCAGCAGATGTCTGGGTTAGCAAACTGAATCACAAAATTTTCAACTGGTTTACCTGACTGATGGACACATTTTAAAGAACACTTATAAGTATAGCCCTAGAAGGGCAGGTGTGGCAACACTTTCAGCGTCTGCGTCAGTCATGAGTGCCATGTTTTCAGAACCTACTCACAGTAAGGGATTGACGCACTTGTGTCCGTCACTGAACGGGTTTACCTTTGGCGGCGAAAATATAGAACTACCAGCAGTAAAGAAGGAGAAATAAAATCACCCAAATTCCGTCCACAAAATGCCAAAACAGCGCCGCGGCGCCGACGCCGCTGTGGCCGCCGTCAAAGTTGTGGGGCCGGAGGGAGCGCCGATAAAAGTAGAGGATTAACCCCACCCCCGTCAGCACGTGGAGGCCGTGGAAACCAGTGAGGAGGTAAAAGGTGGCGCCCGCCGTTCCCGCGTCCAGACCAAAGGGCATGGCCCGCCATTCAGCGACTTGACCGCAGAGAAAAATAATCCCTAGGGTCGCCGTCAACAACCAGAGGCGCCGAAACAGGGTTAATTGCCCCCGGTGGAGCGCCCTTTCCGCCAGAATGATCACGACGCTACTGCTTAAAAGAATTATCGTATTAACCGCCGCCCGGGGAATATCTAAGCCCCGGACTCCAGGGGGAAACCACTGGGGCGAGTTGAGACGTAGCAGAGTATAGGTGACAAAGAAACTGAGAAAGACAACACTTTCGGAAGCGAGGAAGACGGGAAAGCCAAAGGAGAGGTTATCGGGTTCCTTCAGGTTGGGCGCCGTTGACATGGAAGTTGGGGGGGAGGGAAATGGCTCAAGCAATGGCCCCTAGGTTAGCAAAGGCTCTCCGCCGTTCGTCGGGGCCGACTATGTTAATTTTTATGAAGCACTGTTACTTTGCCCGCGGGCAATCTTTCCCATGACTTTCGCCATTCCTGAATCCGTCAAAATTTATAGTCAATTCGGCCACCCCATCCTCATGTGGGCGCTCTTAGCCACCTCCCTCTACGCCCTCTGGCTCGGGTTCCAGTCCCGCAAAATCCGCTCCGCCGACCCGGAGACCCGTAAGAGCTTGATCCAAAAGGACGTTAAGCAAAAGCACTATGTGACTGGCTCTCTGCTCCTGGCGCTAATGGTGATGGGCACCGTGGGGGGTATGGCGGTGACCTATATCAATAATGGCAAGCTCTTTGTGGGGCCTCATCTTTTAGTGGGTCTGGGAATGACGGCGCTGATTGCGACGGCCGCGGCGCTGGCTCCCTGGATGCAGAAAGGCAACGACCTGGCTCGCTATACCCATATCCTGCTCAATCTAACCGTCATCGGTCTTTTTGGTTGGCAGGCGGTGACGGGGGTGGAAATCGTTCAGCGCATCGTTAGCAAGCTTTAATCCCTCGTTGCAGGAAAAGCTTCCGTCCCTGGTTTAGACTGACCCTATCGGCTTCTTTCGGCCCTCCTATGTCCCCTAGCCCCCTCAAATCGGCGCTTCGCAAACTGCGTTCTGAGCAACGCAAGTGGGGCGCTAATGTTTCTAGCCATACCCCCCAGCGGGTTAACCGTTGGGCGAAGTGGCTAATGCCGGGCCTGTTGGTCAAGCGCTGGCTGTTGATCAGTTCCCTAGGGTTGGCGCTAATTCTCTTTGGACTGGCGATTTGGGTCAAGCTCACGCCGGTGTATCGCATTACTGAATTTCTCTCCCAAGCTTTAGAACGCACTACCCAGTTAGTCCCCAACTACATTTCCGGCCCTTTGCTTTTGGCCTTCGGTCTCTTCTGCGTCCTTTGGGGGCAAAGCCGCACCGTCGGCGCCATTACGGAAGTGCTCCAACCGGAGGGGAATCAGGAGCTAGTGGACGTTCTCCTCAATCACCGGCGCTTGAACCGGGGGCCGAAAATTGTGGTGGTGGGGGGGGGCACGGGCTTATCCACCCTCCTGCGGGGGCTTAAACAGTACAGCGCCAATATCACCGCCATTGTCACCGTGGCGGACGACGGCGGCTCCTCCGGGCGCCTGCGTCGGGAAATTGGAGTTTTACCGCCGGGGGATATTCGCAACTGTTTGGCCTCCCTAGCGGACGAAGAAAAACTGATCACCGAGCTTTTTCAATACCGTTTCCAAGCCGGAGACGGTCTAGTGGGCCATAGTTTTGGCAATTTGTTCCTCACGGCGCTGACGGATATCACCGGCGATCTGGAGCAGGCCATCGCCGCCAGCTCTAAAGTTCTAGCAGTGCGGGGAAAGGTTCTGCCGGCCACCCTAGCGGATGTCACCCTCTGGGCTCAGTTAGAGGACGGGCGAATTATTGAAGGGGAATCCCAGATTACGGAAGCGGGGGGAAAAATTGTCCGTCTGGGTTGTCGTCCCGATAACCCTCCAGCGCCGCCCGCGGTGTTAAAAGCTATTGACGAGGCGGATTACATTATTATTGGCCCCGGCAGTTTATATACCAGTATTATTCCTAATTTATTGGTGCCGGACATTCAAGCGGCCATCGCCGAAGCCCAGGCGCCGAGAATCTACGTCTGCAACATCATGACCCAACCGGGGGAAACGGATGGTTACACTGTCTCCGACCATCTCCGAGCCATTGACGCCGTCTCCGAATATCGCCTCTTCGACGGAGTGTTAGCCCAGAGAACGCCGCCTTCTCCCCAAAGTTTAGAAAAATATGCCAAGGAACACTGCCATCCCGTTTACCTCGACCGGGAAGAAGTGACGGCGCTGGGCTGTCGTTTAGTCTTAGCGAACGTGATGCGAGAAACGCCCCAGGGAAAAGTGCGCCATGATCCCGAGCGGTTAGCTAGAGTCTTAATGCG
>JAYKIZ010000078.1:0-5462 GCA_035285965.1 Cyanobacteriota bacterium
GAGTGGGTCGGCGCTTTGGGGCAAATTATGATCGCGCTGTTGGCGGTTTACGTCGCTTGGCAACAGTATGTGATTTCTAAAGACTTAACCATCCAACAAAACCGCATTACCCAACAGCAGACCATCGACGCCTACTTCCAGGGGATTTCTGACCTGGCGTTGAACGATGAGGGAATGCTAGAGGATTGGCCCCAGGAACGTGCCTTCGCCGAAGGTCGCACCGCCGCCATTCTCGCCAGCGTGGACGCCGGGGGCAAAGCGAAAATTCTGCGTTTCCTCTCTCAGTCCCGCCTCCTCACCCCCCTAAAACGGGACTATTACCTTGGGCGTCCTATTTTCGACGGACTGGGGGGCTATCAGGAAGACCGGGTTCAAGGCTTACGGGTCATCCACCTCGGAGTCATGCTGGTGGCGGCGGATTTGGCGGGGCAGGATTTGCGTTGGGTGGACTTGAGCGATATTTATCTGATTCGGGCTAATTTGGGCCGGGCGGATTTAGTCAAAACCAATCTTTCTCGGGCCGTCCTCTACGAAGCCAATTTAGCCGGCGCCGATCTGAAAGGCGCTCGTTTGTTTTACGGCGATGCCCAAAGCGCTAGCCCGAGGGACAGAACGGAAGCGCCGGACTATGAGAGCGGCAACTACACCGGCGCTGTGGTGGAACGGGTTAACCTGAGCGGCGCTCTCCATCTCAATGATGAGCAAAGATATTATGTCTGCGCCTGGGGCGGGGAAGCCACCCGTCAAACTGTGCCGGGGGGATGCGAAGGCATCCCGAACCGTTTGGGGCGTTAGCCCGCTTGAGAGGCGAAAATCGCGACGGTGATCAATCCTCCCACTAGAACCGTAGCCAGCGCCGCTAGGATGGCGAAGTTCCGTTTTTCTTGGGGCGTCGCGGCCTTGGCTGAATAGACGGCGGGTTCCACGGCGAAATTGTTGAGCCGTCCCCCCTCTTCTTGGGTATAGGGCATGGTTTAAATCCTCAAGGTTAAAAACAGGTGAATTTAATAACTGCTTGGCTATGGAGTCAAAAGCAAGTTTT
Source organism: Cyanobacteriota bacterium (assembly GCA_035285965.1). Taxonomy (GTDB): domain Bacteria; phylum Cyanobacteriota; class Cyanobacteriia; order Cyanobacteriales; family Microcystaceae; genus Synechocystis. The sequence goes on from JAYKIZ010000078.1 coordinate 1,043, forward strand.
ATCCAATGATACTCCAGAAACGGGCGATAGCGGTCTCGCCACTCCTGAACCCCCTTGCCAAAGGGCGCCGGTGGCCTAATGATGGGGAAAAAGCGCCGTCCCTGAGGAGGTGGCCATGATTTTCCCTGTGCTCTGGCAGGACGACCGGGCGCTCTTAATCGACCAGACCCGTCTGCCCGACGAGTTGATTCAGGTTCCTATTACCGACTATCAGGAGATGGCCCGGGCCATTAAAACCATGATTGTCCGGGGAGCGCCAGCCATTGGGGTGGCCGCGGCCTACGGCATGTACCTCGGCGCTCGCAGTATTGAGACCGAGGAATTGGGGGAGTTTTTAGCCCAGTTGGAATTTATGGCGGAGGAACTGCGCCAGACCCGACCCACGGCGGTGAATTTGTTTTGGGCCATCGACCAGATGTTAAACGCGGCCTACACCCAGGGGGAAAATGTGGCGGAGGTGAAGGAACAAATGCTGGCCCAGGCTCGGGCGATTCAAGCCCAGGATCTGCAAACCTGCCAAGCCATCGGCGAAGCGGGCCTAGCGGCGCTCCCGGCTCAACCGGAAAAGTTGCGCCTTTTAACCCACTGTAACGCCGGAGCGCTGGCCACCGCGGGCTATGGCACGGCGCTGGGGGTGGTTCGCTCCGCCTGGGCCGCGGGGCGCCTAGAGCGCCTTTTTGCCGACGAAACCCGGCCCCGGCTCCAGGGCGCCAAGTTAACCACCTGGGAATGCGTTCAGGAAGGGATTCCCGTCACCTTGATTACCGATAGCATGGCGGGCCATTGTTTCCAGAAAGGTTGGATTGACGCGGTGGTGGTGGGCGCCGACCGCATCGCCCGCAACGGGGACGCAGCCAATAAAATCGGCACCTACGGTTTGGCGGCGCTCTGCGCTATGCACAAAATTCCCTTCTACGTGGCGGCGCCCCTCTCGACGGTGGACTTCGAGTTGGCCGACGGCTCTCAAATTCCCATCGAGGAGCGAGACCCCCAGGAAATTTATCAACTGGGGGAGACTCGCCTCTGCCCAGAGGGGGTGGACTTTTATAACCCCGCCTTCGATGTCACCCCGGCGGAGTTGATTACCGCCATCATCACCGAAGCCGGCGCCGTGCCCCCCGGACAGTTAGCCCATCTGAACGCCGTCTAAGCCATGACCGAACCCGTTTCTCTGCTGATGGCCGCCAGCGGCACCGGGGGCCACCTTTTCCCGGCGCTGGCGCTGGCCCAACAACTGCCGGACTACCGGATTTATTGGTTAGGAACGCCGGATCGGTTGGAGCAAAAGCTAGTTCCCCAGGACTATCCCCTCCATACTGTAGCCGTGGGAGGCTTTCAGGGAAAACCGGGTCTGCAAACCCTCAAAACCGCCTGGGGCTTACTCGCGGCTGTTTTTCAGATCCGGCGCTTACTGCGTCAAGAAAAGATTCAAGTCGTTTGCACCACCGGAGGCTATATCGCCGGGCCGACGATTCTGGCGGCCAAAAGCCTCGGCATTCCTGTCGTTTTCCACGAATCCAACTTTATTCCCGGCAAAGTGGCGATTTGGTTCGGGCGCTGGTGTTATCGGGTGGCCCTAGGCTTTGCCGACAGCGCCGGTTATTTGCCCGGCGCTCGGACACAGTGGGTGGGCACGCCGGTGAGAGCGCAATTTTATCAGCCCCAACCGTTGGATCTAGACCTCGATCCCCAGCGTCCCCTAATTGTGGTGGTGGGCGGCTCCCAGGGCGCTCTGGCGGTCAATCAATTGGTTCGCTCCTGCGTGGAAGCCTGGGTCAAGGCCGGCGCCGAAATTGTCCACCTCACCGGAACCCAAGATCCCGCGGCGGAAACTTTCCGCCATCCCCATTACCTCTCCCTGCCCTTTTACGACAACATGGCGGGCCTTTTGCAACGGGCCACTTTAGCCGTCAGCCGGGCCGGCGCCGGCACCTTAACGGAATTGGCCGTTACCGCCACCCCGGCGCTGTTAATTCCCTATCCCTTCGCCGCAGAAGACCACCAAACCCTCAACGCCCAGGTCTTTGTTCAGGCCGGGGCGGCGCTGGCGTTTCCCCAGGCGGAGTTAACTCCGGCCCGCTTAGAGCGCCAAGTCTTAGATCTGCTCCAATCCCCAGAGCGTTTGGAAACCATGGCTCAACAGGCCAAAACCCTAGCGGCGCTGGACAGCGCCAAGCGGTTAGCCCAGATCGTGCGGGAAGCCGTTGGGAAATCGATGCAATCTTAAAAGCTGATTAGGGTTTCTAACCGAGCTAGAACTTCCGTCAAAATATCCGGGGGAACCGCTTCCACAATTTTGGCCTGTCTTGCTTGGCAGTCAACGGAGCGAACCTGATCCGCCAGAATAACCCCTTGGGTGTTGAGGTTTGGCGGCAGTTTAACTTCAAAGGGCCAACCCTTTTCTCGGCTGGTGAGACGGGAAAGGCGATTATAGTTTTCTGGGGAAATCACCAGCGCCGGTCGATAACCGGACTGTTCACTTCCCGTGCGGGGGTTTAGCTCCAAAGCAATAATGTCGCCCCGTCGAGGAACGACGCCATTGAGTTTTACCATGCTTCTTCTCCTTGAGCCTCGCCCCAATCCGCCTCCGGGTGTTGGCTATCGGGCCGGGCCTCCTGGAGCAATTCTTCTAGGCTATAGCGAGGTCGAGCCGGGGATAAGATAATTTGTTGATCTTTCACGGTAATGGCAATTTGTTCCCCCTCCTTCCATCCAAATTGCTGAATAATGGGTTGGGGGAGCCGAATACCGAGGGAGTTTCCCCATTTAGCGATTTTTTGGGTGATCATTTTGGCGATGGCGGCGCTTAACGTTTATACATTAAATATACGATGATCTGACTTTCCCATGGCCCAGATAGAGACACTGACCCTAACTCACTTCCGGGGAGCGAGCGCCCTTTCCCTTCAGTTGGAGCCGCGCCTCAACGTCTTGATCGGGGTCAACGGCGCCGGCAAGTCCACGATCCTCGACGCCGTCGCCCTGATGCTGTCCTGGGCAATTAGTCGGATTCGCCAAGCCGGAACCTCGGGCAGACATATTTCTGAAGACGACATCGCCAACGGACAATCTGCGGCGATGATCGAACTCAGCTATCTGGCCAAGGACAAAAGACTATCCTGGCGGTTAGCCAAAAGCCGTCCCGGCCATGGCCCTCCGCCGCGACCCAGCGCCCTGGGAGAACTCAGCGATTACGCTAAAACCATCCAAGGCGCTATTGCCGCCATGGAAACTCCCGCCGTCAACATACCCCTATTTGTTCACTACTCAGTGAATCGGGCCGTGTTGGATATTCCTCTACGTATTCGCGAAAGACACCAGTTTGACTTACTGTCCATCTATGACGAATCCCTAACGGGCGGCGCCGACTTCCGGCGCTTTTTTGAATGGTTTCGAGAACGGGAAGACCTCGAAAATGAACATCGCAAATATCAAGACGCGTTAATTAAACCCGATGATTATTGCTTTCCCGATCCCCATTTGGAAGCGGTCAGGACAGCCTTAGGACAAATTTTACCAGCCTTTAATCATCTCGCCGTTCGTCGTCATCCTCTCCGTATGGAAGTGACCAAAAACGGTCAAGTTCTCAAATTGAATCAACTTTCCGACGGAGAAAAGTGCCTGATTGCCTTGATTAGCGATCTGGCTCGGCGCTTGGCCATTGCTAATCCAATGGGAAATCCGCTTGAGGGGGAGGGGATTGTCTTAATTGATGAAATCGATCTTCATCTACATCCCCAATGGCAGAGAGTGATTATTCCTAGACTCTTGGCTGTTTTTCCAAATTGCCAATTTATTATCTCTACCCATTCTCCCCATGTTCTCACCCATGTTCAGCCTGAAAATATTTTTATCCTGACCCAGAACCTCGATAACATTGTAGTCACTAAACCCAGGGAATCCTATGGTAAAACCGTAGAGCGGATTCTAGAAGATCTCATGGGTTTAGAAACTACTCGTCCTCAGTCCGTCAATCAAGATCTTCATCATATTTATCAACTGATTAATAATCGTCAACTCCCAGAAGCCGAACAGGCGATTGTCAAAATGCGAACTAAAATTGGTAATGATCCCGAACTCATTAAAGCTGAAGTCCTCATTCGCCGCCAGGAGATTATTGGTCGATGAAATATATTCAAAAACAGGCTGAACCTCTGGAGCTTATTCAATTTAAAAACCAAATTAATGATAATTGGAAGCCTAACTATGCTGATTTATATAAGCCGCCTATCAAACAGGCCTTAATGCAAGAGCAAGGTTTTATCTGTTGTTACTGTGAGCAAAGATTAGACCCAGAAGATTGTCATATTGAACATTTTCAACCCCAAAGCGATCCTAGCGTAGATCCTCTCGACTTTTCAAATATGCTCTGCTCCTGCCAAAATCAAATGCAAAAAGGAGAACCTCGCCACTGTGGTAA
>JAYKIZ010000079.1:0-3965 GCA_035285965.1 Cyanobacteriota bacterium
CAACAGCCCAACATCGAAGAATCCCCCGCTTGGGAATTAATCAACCAGATTCCCAGCCAAAAACCCATGCCCACCCTGTATCATAGCCGCTTGCAAAAACGATTACTCGCAGTCATTGACAGCGCCAGCGGCGCCTATGAAGCTCTCCCCGAACTCCGCTGTATCTTAAGCGCCAACTCCATTGTTCCCGACATCGCCATTGTCCGCGCCGCTAGGCTTCCCCTTAGCAATCAAGCTCTGGCAGGCCCCCTGATTGGCTCATTGAAATCCTCTCCCCAGACCAAAGAACCACAAAAGTAATCGCTAAAATCCAGAACTGTCTGCAAGAAGGGGCGCAACTCGCTTGGTTAATTGATCCGAGCGAAGAAATCGTTCTAGTATTCGACCCCGATCATCCCCTACTCATCGGCAGTGGCGACGACATTTTACCCACCTTAAGCGAGCTTTCCCTGACCCTCAGCCCCCAGGAAATCTTTAGCTGGCTCCAAACTGAAATAACCTAAAAGTATGTTTAGAAAAACCTCAGTTTCCCCCGCGTTTCCCTATATTAAAGCCCTCAAAAAAATAAGTCCTAAAATACTTTAAGTTTGATCTATAGTCTAAATCCCGCTTCTGCTCTGTATTTCGGCGCTGGCCCGAAGAAAATTCAACATTGCAGAGTGTAGTCTTGAGAGTGAATGGGAAGGGCAAGTGAGATTTTTATCTCTACGGCAAAATGTATTTAGTGTATTTAGTCGCCATCTAGCGTTGTAGTTAACCCTCATCGGCGCCCGAAACGAAGACGGGACAGCGGACTTCCAAAGCGCCAATGATTTGGTGATTAACCTTACCGGTATTACGGAAACTTTACCGGCTTTATAGTGGCTTGCAGATTGGTGAGAAGGGTGAGTTTGGGTAAAGGCGCTCAGCGGCCCGTAACCTCCGTCTCAACGCTCTGGGGGCGGGGAAAACGGTAGGCTTAATTGTTGGTGGGGCGGAACCGCTAGGGTTTCTGTCCCTAGAGGCGTCTGGAGTTTGAGCCAATAGTCTTCTAGCCACCCCTCGGAACTCCCCGGTTGGTTGCGGTCCCGTTCTAGCCAAACTTGAAAGACCCATTCCCGGCCGTCCTGGGGCAGAATTAGCTGATAAATACGGACTGATTTACCGCCAATCCGTTGACTGCGGACGGGCTTCAGGCCATGGCCGATCAAATCCAAAAAGCGCCGGAGAATGGTGATGGGACTGGCGTTTTTAGCGACGCCGACGCCGGTGACGGTTTTCAAGTCGGCCCGATTGCGACGGGCCACCTCTCCGAGACGAATTAAATCCTCGTCCAAAGCGGAAAGAGGGCGCTGGGGCTGGGCTAGGAGAATCGGTAAACCCAGAACGTCTAGGGTGCCAATGATGACCCCCAACTGGGAGCCATTAAAATCCGGTAAAAAGAGACTGCCCTGACCCTGGTCTAGGAGCGTCCGGGCGATTTTAGCGTCCCGGTCCGCGAGGTAAGGGCGCCCCGAAGTTAGAAAATAATGGAGCCGCAGTTTCCGATACCAACCCTGGTCGTCCCGCTCCACAATCTGGGGCGTAATGGTAATACCGTAGCGTTGCTCTAGCTCGTACTTCCGCAGTAAACGGCGCTCTTGGGTCGTTTTCACCAAACTTTTTTTTAGGCTTTGATAGCTCTTTAGACTCAAGCTGGGAGCGCTGGCGATGGCCAGGCATTCGGCTTGGTAGTTTTGGATCTTAACGGCTTGAATCACCTCGCCCAAGGATAGCTCCGCCGGGTTGAGCGCCTCTTCCGTCTCCCCTGACTCAAAACTCGGCGCGCCCAGCAAACGATGACCCGACCGTTGCAGAAGGCTGAGAACCGCTTCCCGGTAGCGGAGCATGGCGGCGTTGACCCGGACGGCCATTTTGGCCCAGGCTAGCAAGGATTCCGCCTGAAAACCGCAGTCGACGTCCTCCAGCGCCTCTAGATCCGCCTGTTGGAGGAGACGAATATTCAACTCCGTTAGGCGCTGGCCCGAACTTAGTAGTTTTTGGATCGAGGTGGCGCCGTTGCCCACTTGGTTGAAGCCGTAGTTGGCGATCCATAAATAACGGGGAACGTTTTCTCGCAGACGGGCTAGGGCTTGGCAGACCGACGGCGCCGTTTGCACGCCTTGGGCCAGACCCCAAACGGAGGTGAAGTGGCCTCGTAGATCTAGACTAATCCCCGTTTCAATGGCGGGGCTGGCCAGGACAATATCGTAATTTTTTAAGACCTCGTTGAGGTTGCTCAAAGCCTGACGGGCGGGATGGTGGAGATCCGCCAGGGATTCGGCGTCTAGCCGCAAAATGCGGCGCTGGGGAAAGGTTTGCGCTAAATAGGTTTCTAAATTCTGAGTCCCCCAGGCGCTGGTGAGTTTTTGGGCCGATAGACAAACAAAGGGCCGGCCGCCCTCTTGAATATGGGCGACAAGATCGGCAATCAATTGTTTTGGATCGTTTTCGCCGTAGTGATAGACGGGCCAAGCCTGCTCCGGCGCCGGTTTCCAGGTATTCCGAACCAAGTGGGGCTGGAGGGGAAACCCCGCCAACGCGGTCAAGTAATCTAAAGACAAATCGCTCAAATCCGCGTCCGCCACCAAGAGTTGTCCCCCGGCGCTGAGCGCCGTTTGCAGGAGCGTTTTCAACGTTCGCAGGACGGCCACCCGTTGCCCGCGGCAGGTGTCGGCGTTCAGGGCGTGCCAGAGGACTTGCTCGACTTCGTCGATGACAATCAGCGCCTCCCGCCACTCCTGGGGCCGGAATTGGGCCTGGGACTGGAGATGGAGAGAATCGATACACAGCCCGTAACCGGAGGCGGCGCCGAGGCGGGGATCGGCGATATCGCTCAGGTAGGGTAAACCAAAGCGCCGACAGAGTTCCTGCACAAGCTTAATGCGGTGGCCGATCACCAGGACGGGACGCCCCTGGGCCCGGGCGGCTTTAACGAGGGTCGCTAGGGCCTCGGTTTTGCCGGTGCCCTTGGGGGAATAGAGCGCCGCCAGACGGGCCTGGGGAGGAATCTCTAGGGCGGGTAAAAAGGGCGCGTCAAGGGTCAGCGCCGCGGGGTAGGTCAGTTCGTTTAAGCCTTGGGCCCGCCAGAGTTCTAAGGGTAGAGCTTCCTGATAAACCCGGTCAAAATACTGAGAGCCTTGGAGGGCGATCAGATCGTCAACGCCTTTCCCGAGGGATAAGTCCCAGGCAATAACCCGGCACTCGCACCCCTCCCGTTGCAAGAGATAACCTAGGCGCTGAATCGCCAGATTAACGGATTTAATAGTCTCCGGCTTTTGATCTTGGTCAAAAACAAAATAAACCCGCCGCCCCGGCGCTGCCAATTTTTGCAACTCCGGCAACAGCGCCGATTTACCAATCCGTTGTCCGCCCTCGTCCCTGGGGGTTCGGCAACCATTGTGAACCCCCGGTAGGGCGATGGCGCTGTAGCCCGCCGTCAAGAGCGCCCCGGCCTTTTTGGCGCCTTCCGTAATACAGAGGGGAACCTGGGGATGGGTCATCACCCACTGCCAAAAGCCCCCGTCCGGTTGCTCGGAGTCCTGGTCTTCCGGCGCTAGGGGAACCGCGGCCCGGTCGGCGATTCTTTGCCAGAGACGGTCGGGAACCCGCAGGGCGAAAATTCCCGTCTGCACCTGGGGGGGATGCTCATATTTGATGGGCCGACCCTTTTCGACGCTGAGACGGGGAAATTGGGGTTTAAAACACCCCCAGGCGTTCTCTTCCCCTGAAAGTAAATCAATGCCGGCGCACCACCAGCCCCCAGCGGACAAATGCTCATAACGCTCCAGGATGGTCCGACTGACCCGGCCGTCGTTTCGACGGGGCAGGGTCTCGGAATACAATAAATAATCTGAGGCTTCGGCGCCGTTGAGGGACACCACGTTAAGGCGGATGAGATCTTCGTCAACTGCGCTAGCCTGCCATTCCTGAAGGTAGTTCATCTT
>JAYKIZ010000080.1:0-7441 GCA_035285965.1 Cyanobacteriota bacterium
GGCCCGACAACAGGAGCTAGAGGCGGTTGTGAGTCGTAATGTTTCCTTAATTAGCGCTCTTCTGAAGACGCAAGACCAAAAAACAGTCTTGTTCATCATCCGAGACGCCTATCTTCAGACAAATTCGATAGTTGCTGATGAAGAGATTCTGATGGGGGAAAGTCGAAATCGTAAATTAGCCTGTCTCGTTTTGTACGGTAAACGCGGGAAAAACTGTCCAAATCTTTTCAACATTCCCGCCCAGTGGGGAATTCCCCTTCGTCAGGCTCTCCAGCAAAAAAATGGGGTCATGATCGCGCTAGATCAAAATGGAGAAAAAGTGGTGGCGGCTTACCGTTACATACCCGAGACATCCTGGGGAATTGTGACTCAATTCAGTTTGAGGGATTTTCAAGCGCCGTTCTGGAAAGCGTGGCATGTATTAATATTCAGCGTCATCATATTTGAGGGGTTAGGAATTTTAATCTTTTTTAGAGCCAATAAACTCACTATTGCCCAGGATGGCGATCAAGAGCAAGCGTTTTTAGCCAACCTTAAAAATAAAAGTAAAAATATTGCGGATATTCTGGAGAATAGCGGTAATGTATTAATTGTTTTGGACAGCGAAGCGCGTATTGTGTTTGTTAACAAGGTAGCGGAGAGCCTCCTGGGCATCCCTAAAGATCATTTAAATGCAACTAATTTTATGGAACTAATCCCCGACGCTCGGGACAGTGAGCAATTGAAAAAACGTTTTGAAACTGCTCCTGATGACTGTAATTTTAGCACCTACAGAAATAAAATTCTCGGTCACGATAATCAAATAATTATTCTTGATTGGGTTAGTACTGTCATCTTGGATGATAATCAAAAAATACGATACTTAATCCAGAGTGGGGTAAATATCACGGATAAAATAGCCACTGAAGAGAAATTACTGGGTATTGAAAAGGAGTTTCAGGCAATTTTTGAAAGCTCAGATCTAGGCATCGCTATTTTAGACGAACGAGGCGTGATTGTTAAATATAATCAAAAACTCCCTCAGTTGCTCGGCGCCGATGACCTCGCCATCAATTTTCCTCCATTTTTCAATCTGCTTTATCAACAATATCAATCGGAATTTAATGATGCTTATCAAAAACTGGTCTTGGGGAAAAAGCACAGCTTTGAGCAGGAAATTTGCTCTCTGGATAAAAATTGCGTACCCCTTGATATTTTATTGAATGTCGTCTCTCTACAAACTAATGGAAATGATTTTCAATTCGCTATTGTTTTGCTTAAAAATATTACGCCCTATAAATCCATAGAAAAAGATAAGGTTAAATTAATGAACCGTAATCAATCTCTTATTGAAGCTCTGGGTGAAATTGTTTATTTTCACAACCTAGAAACAGACAAAATTGAATGGAAAGGCGACTATCAAACTATCCTTGGTTATGACTATCAGACAATGGGAAATAATGGTAAAGTCCGTCGGCAGAGAATCCATCCTGAGGATTTTGTTAGGGTGCGGGAAGAAATGGAAAATGCCTGGAGCCAACGGCGGATGTTCGATTTGGAATATCGTTTCCAAAAAAGCGACGGTCAATATCTCTGGTTCCATGACCGGGGAATTATTAAAGCGATTAACCATCAGCCAGTGGAAATTAGTGGTGTAATGTTAGACATTAGCCAACGAAAACAACTAGAAGAAGAAAGCCGCCAAGTTGAACGGGTATATCAACAGTTTCTCGACACAACCGCTGAGGGAATTTGGATTATAGACCGAGAAGGCGGAACCACCTTTGTGAATCAGACTATGGCTGAGAATCTAGGCTATACTACAGCGGAAATGCTCGGCAAGAACTTCTTGGATTTTATGCGTCCTGAAGACAAGCCAACCGCTCTAGAAAAGTTAAATAGTCGGCTAGCGGGCAATAGTGAAGTGCATGATTTTTGCTTTCTTCATAAAAATGGTTCAGAAATTTGGTTTTTACTGGCGACTAACTCACTACAAGACGCTCAGGGGCAAATTACCGGCGCTTTAGGAATGTTTACCAACATCACCGAAAAAAAACAAATGGAAATAGATCTACGAATCAGTAATGAAAAATTAAACGCCACGATTTCCGAGTTGGAAAAAATTAACGCTAACTATGCCTTACTTAATAATCTCAACGATTTTCTCCAGGCTTGCAAAACCAAAGAGGAAGCTTATAAAATTATTCCCCAGTTTTTACAAAAACTATTTCCCACGACTAACGGCGCTATTTTTGAACTGAACGCCGAAACCCAGTTTCTAAGTTTATTAACGAGCTGGGGGACGCCCAATTCAATGGATTATTTTTATCGGGAAGACTGTTGGGCGTTACGGCGGAATAGCCTTTACCATCATGTTTGCCAGTCCTCGACTTCCGTCCCTTGTTTTCATCAGGGAGAAAATCCTGATTGTCAAGAAACGCTTTGCGTTCCCTTCGTTATTGAGGGCAAGCAAATGGGATTGCTCTTTTTCTGTTCCTCCAGCGCCGACTCGTTAAATCATACCAATCAGCAACTGGCAAAAACCGTCGGAGAAAGCGTCGCCCTGACCTTAGGGAGTCTCAATCTCAAAGCTCTGCTCATGAGCCAAAGCGTTAAAGATCCATTGACGGGTCTCTACAACCGGCGCTATTGGGAAGAAGCCCTAAAAAAAGAAGTTCAGCGAGCCAAACGTAATCAACAGCCATTAACCGCCGTTATGATTGATATCGATCACTTTAAACACTTAAACGACCGCTGGGGCCATCATGCGGGGGATGTGGTTTTAATTAATCTCTCTCAATTATTGCGGGGGTATTTTCGACAATCGGATTTAGTTTGTCGCTACGGCGGAGAAGAGTTTTTAGTGATTTTACCCAACGCTGATTTAGCCTACGCCTACGAGCGGACGGAGAGTTTTCGGCAAATGCTCAATCAACAGGATATGGCGGAGAATGATCCCCGGATTAATCAGATTACCGCCTCTTTTGGTTTAGCGTGTTTCCCCGACCAAGCTGGGGATGATCAAGAACTATTACGGAAGGCAGATCAGGCGCTTTATCAAGCTAAACAAGAGGGCCGGGATCGAGTTGTCATTTTCGGCGCTTCCTTTGAGGAAGTCAGGCAAGACGGTTAGATAATGTTTGCGACTCCTCGGCGCTATGGATTTAGACAGGCCTAGCCGATGCTTGCTACACTCAAAGGGCAAACCGTCGCCCCGTTTTTCTATGCGTCTCCTGAGTCCCGCGGATCGCCAAAAACTCGACCCCAGCGACGACGATCTTTTTTACGTCTATCCCCGCCTCGTCACCCATGTGGACGACGGCTTTATCGCCCAGCTAACGAACCTCTTCCGGGAGCGGCTCCAACCCGGAGGTCGGATTTTAGACCTGATGAGCAGTTGGGTCTCCCATTTACCGGCGGACATAGACTTTGCTTGGGTGGAAGGTCAGGGCATGAACGCCGAGGAGTTGGCGGCCAATCCCCGTTTAAATCGCTATTTTCTCCAGAACTTAAATAAATCCCCCCAATTACCGCTACCGGACAACGACTTCGACGCCGTTTTGATCACCGTTTCGATCCAATATCTGGAGTACCCGGAGGCGGTGATGGCGGAAATTCGCCGCGTCCTCAAATCGGGGGGTCAGGTGGTCATTAGTTTTTCTAACCGCATGTTTTATCAAAAGGCCATCGCCCGCTGGCGAGATAACTCGGATCTAGGACGCCTCCAATTGGTTAAGTCCTATTTAGACAGCGCCGGTTTTGGGGAAATTGAAACCGTCGTCCGCCCCAGTTCCCTCGGCGCGCTCTGGCAACGGTTAGGCTTTTTGGGCAACGATCCTTTTTACGCGGTTTTAGCCCGCAAAGGCAACTAAAAATGGATTCTTCGGCGCTGGCGACTCTCCGGGCCACCCTGCGGGAGGGACAAAAACCCTTGGGCTATTGGCGGGGAGGGCCTTTGGCGGTGTCCGCCGTGCCGGGGTCGGGCAAATCCCACAGTCTCTCCGTGGCCGCGGCGCTGACCATCGCGCAAGAGCGCTTGACGCCTCGCCAGAGTTTATTAATCGTCACCTTTACTCGGGCCGCCGCCGCGGCCATTAAAAGCAAAGTCAAACAGCGCCTGGGGGAGTTGGGTTATCCCAGTTGGGGCTTTACCGTCCAGACCCTCCACGGCTTGGCGCTCAATTTAGCCACCCGTTACCCGGCGCAATCCGGCTTAGATTTGGAAAACAGCGCCTTAATCACGCCCCAACGGAACCACCGGCTCCTGCGTCAAGCTACGGAAAACTGGTTACAGAAACATCCCCGGGCCTACGAAGACCTGCTCACGGCGGGAAACTTTGACGGGGAAGAAACGGAAAGACTCCGACGCCAGTCGGCGCTCCGAACGGATATTCTGCCTAATTTACTCAATACCACAGTGCGGGAAGGGAAAAGTTCCGGTCTCAGCCCCCAGACTCTACTGGACTGGGCCCATGAGGGCGGGAGCGACATCCTCACCTACGGCGCCGAACTTTACGGAGAATACGAGGCGCTGTTAAAACAGAATAACTTTTACGACTACGACGACATGATCCTCGGCGCTCTGCGGGTCTTAGAAGACGAGGGCCTACGGCGCCAGTGGCAAGGGCAATATTTCGCCGTCTTTGAGGACGAGGCCCAGGACTCTAGCCCCCTTCAGGAGCGTCTCATTACTCAACTGGCCCGGCGTCCCGACCAAGAAGAGGTCGACTTAATCCGGGTGGGCGACCCCAACCAAGCCATTAATTCCACCTTCACCCCCGCCGATCCCGTTTATTTCAATCGCTTTTGCCAAGCCTGCGAAGACCGGGGCTTATTAACGACCTTGGATCAGGCGGGACGGAGCGCCCCTATTATTATTCAGTGCGCTAATTTGCTTCTGGCTTGGGTGAACGAACAATGGCCCCTTCGTCCCGGAACCGAGGCTCTGCCGGCGCCGTTTCGTTTCCAAGGGATTCGCCCCGTCGACGCCGACGATCCCCAACCCAATCCCCCGCCGGAGGGAAAGGGTTTAGAACTGGCGGAGCCGGAGGATATCTACCAAAGCGTCGAGGTCATTGGCCGGCGCCTGGCCCAATTATTAAAAGCCAGACCGGATCACAGTGCCGCGATTCTGGTGCGGGAAAATCGACAGGCCCGCTTTTTAGTCCAGCAGTTGGGGGAAACTCTGGCGGAGCAAGAAATTCGGCTCTACTCCGTCAGCGATAGCGACCGTCAATCGGAAATTCCAAGGGATCTGCTCCAACTGCTTCAATTCAGCGAGCGCCCCCACTCCCCCCAAAACCTGAAGGCGGCGCTGGAGGTTTTGCAAGGGCGGCAGTTGATTCCGGCCCAGGATCTCAATCGTTTGATTACCTACCCAGAGGACTTTCTCTACCCTAGCCCCCTGGCGGCGCCGTTGACCGCCCCTCAACAGGTTGCCCAACGCTACTGCCGCGCTATCCTGCGGGCCAAGCGAGAACTCTCCCACTATCAACTGATTCCCTTCCTGGGGTTAACTTTGCAATACGACGGCGCCGCCCTAGCGACCCTCCATAAACTCCAGGAGCGCCTCCAATCCCAAACCCAGAGCCGCGGCGCTTTGCGGGAATTGTTGGAAATCCTCGGTGAAATTGTGGCGGCGGAAAATTTTGAGCCGGCGCTGGAGGAGGAGGAAGACCTCTACACCCGGCCGGGGCAGGTCGCGGTGATCACCATGCACAAGGCCAAGGGCTTGGATTGGGATTATGTTTTTATTCCTTTCTTACAGGCCGAGTTAATACCGGGAAAACCCTGGGTTCCCGGCGGAGCTAAGTTTCTGGGAGATTACACCTTGGGGGAGGTGGCCCGGGCCCAGATTCGGCAGATATCCGCAATCAGATATCAGATACCAGATACCAGCTATCAGGAATCAGAAAATAGGGGGGAGGGGCTACTGACGGACGCGGCGCTGGCTTGGCGAGAGGCGGAGCATTTGAAATGGGCGGAGGAATTTCGTTTGCTCTACGTGGCCATGACTCGGGCTAAACGCCTGCTCTGGCTAGGAGCAGAAAAACAAGCGCCGTTTTGGGGAACTTTCCAACCGGGGCGCTCTCCCCTGAAGGAAAAACTGCCCTGTCCGGTTTGGGGGACGTTAAAACAAAAGTTTCCTCGGAGCCTTAGCCGCGTTTAACAGGGATTCAGAACCGTTAACTTCGGGTCTGCGCCAACTCCAGCGCCCAGGTCAGCGCCGCCTGAAAACTTTCGCTACGAGCGACGCCTCGTCCGGCGATGTCAAAGGCGGTGCCGTGATCCGGAGAAGTTCGCACAAAGGGCAGTCCGAGGGTGGTATTTACCGCCTGGTCAAAAGCCATTAATTTCACTGGGATCAAGCCCTGGTCATGGTACAGCGCCAAATAGGCGTCGGGCATTTGGGGCGGAATCGCTTTAAACCAAGCCTGGCCCGGCGTCACCCAGAGGGTGTCCGGGGGCACGGGCCCTAAGAGTTTGGTCTGGGGATAGCGGTCTTGAGCTTGTTTTAACCAAGGAATTAACCACTCTTCTTCTTCAGATCCCAGTTGTCCCCCTTCGCCGCTGTGGGGATTCAGTCCGGCGATGGCGATGATGGGATTGGGGATTTGAAAGTTTTGGTGGAGACAACTGATTAAGAGGTCTAATTTTTGATCCAGCAATTGGGGGCTTAGGGTCTGGGACACCTGGCTTAAAGGAATATGGGTCGTGGCCAAGACCGTCCGCAAAACCCATCCGGTATAGGGAGAGCGCCCCAGAAAGGCCATGGCCACCCGCTCCCGTTGGGCGTACTGGGCTAACACTTCCGTTTGACCGGGAAAATTATGGCCCGCCAATTTCCAAGCCCACTTAGCGATGGGCGCCGTGACAATCCCCCGAAACTCCCCCTTCAGCGCCGCGAGGATAGCCTGTTCTAGGTAGGCGAAACTGGCCTGACCGCTGGCGGCGCCGCCCTGACCGGGTTGAATCTGGTTGATAACCTCCTGCGGAAGGGAAACCTCCCGGATATGCAACTGGGCGGGGTCGCAGGCGGGGACGCCCTGGCGTTGTAAATTTTGGTAAGTTTTTGCCAAAATCTCCCCAGAGCCGAAGAGAGTTAAGGTCTCTAGCTCTTCGGGAGGAAGATTGGCCAAGGCCTTGAGAATCACTTCCGGGCCGACGCCGGCGGGGTCGCCCAGGGTCAGCGCCAGGGGAGGAAGAGGGGAGGACATGGGCGAAACCGAAAAAATAGCGAAGCGGTTAAAAACTTATTGATCCATATCTAGCGTCTTGAGCTAGAATGAGGTTCCCTTACACACTAGATATAGCGCTCAGAGCCGAGCGTAGAACAAGATGAACTACCTTCAGGAATGGCAGGCTAGCGCAGTTGACGAAGATCTCATCCGCCTTAACGTGGTGTCCCTCAACGGCGCCGAAGCCTCAGATTATTTATTGTATTCCGAGACCCTGCCCCGTC
>JAYKIZ010000081.1:0-5158 GCA_035285965.1 Cyanobacteriota bacterium
ACCAGTTCCTCTTCCGCCTCTGGCAAGTCAAAGGGTAGGCGCTCGCACTCCGCCAGCGCCGCGATCCAAAAAATTAAAAAGCCCACGGGTTGGCGCCAGATATTCCAGCCCAAAATGCCGTAGCCGGACTGTTGGTTGACAATATCGATAGTGCTGAGGCTGTTGGACATCAGGGCGATGGCCAAAACGGCGAAGGCCAGAGGAATTTCGTAGCTAATAGACTGGGCGGCGGCCCGCAGTCCCCCCAACAGGGCGTATTTATTGTTAGAGGCGTAGCCCGACATCAAAAGACCGATGGGTGCGATGCTGGCCAAAGAAACCCAGAGGAAAATGCCGACGTTCAGGTTGGTGATGACCAGATTTTGCCCAAAGGGGATGATCAGATAGGACAAAAAGACGGGGAGAACCACGAGAATCGGCCCGAGGGTGAAGAGCCAGGGGTCTGCCTTCGCGGGCACCACATCTTCTTTAAAAACCAACTTAATCCCGTCCGCCACCGGTTGCAAAACCCCCAAAGGCCCCGCGTACTCCGGGCCGATCCGTTGTTGAGCCGCGGCGGAAATCTTCCGCTCCAGCCAGACCACCACCAGCACCCCCACCGTGGCGCCGATAATCATTAAAATCGCTGGCAGGGGAATCCAAAGAGCCTTGGCCAGGCCGGGGGGCAGTCCTAAACTCTGGAGGGACTCCAGGAAACTGTGTTGGAGGTCAATGCCTGGGTTCATAGGGCTAGGCGCTCGGGGGAAAGATAACGAGTGTAATTTTAACGGAATTGTAAGCAACGGACTGGGGTTAAGTATAGCCCCGGCGCTGTCGTCTTTTCACTGGGCCCCAGTAATGTCACAATGGTCTGGCGCCGCCCCGCTACCGTTCCTTTGTTTGTCCTCGTCCCCCCACTGTGCCGGAATGACCGCTACGCCCCAAACCTTTGAAGCTCTAGAAATTCAAGACCTCCTGCCCCATCGCTACCCCTTCGCCCTGGTGGACCGGATTATCGACTACACGCCGGGGAAACGAGCCGTCGGCATTAAAAATGTCACCGTCAACGAGCCGTTTTTTCCCGGCCATATTCCGGGGCGCCCGATTATGCCGGGGGTGTTAATTGTCGAATCTATGGCCCAGGTGGGGGGCGTGATTCTCACCCAACTGCCGGGGATGCGGGGCAAATTTTTCGCCTTCGCAGGCATTGACGGCGTCCGCTTCCGCCGGCCGGTGATTCCCGGAGACCGGTTGGTGATGACAATCGATTTAGTCTCTTTTAAACTCAACCGCATCGCTAAGATGCAGGGACAGGCCCGGGTGGACGACCAACTGGTCTGCGAAGCCCAGATGCTTTTTTCTCTGATCGATTAACCCCCCGCCCAATCTCGGAAACCGGCGCTGTTAGAATGCTGAATTGTTTAGGCTACCCTACCCCCGCTTTGGATGCTGACCTACCGACCCCCGCAAGAGGCTGAGTTGACTTCCCGGATTCACCCCACGGCTATTATTCATCCCGAGGCCCAGCTTCATCCCACGGTGGAGATTGGCCCCTACAGCGTCATCGGCGCTGGGGTTGTGATTGGGGCGGAAACCCGGATCGGCGCCCATGTGGTCATTGACGGGCCCACGGTGATCGGGGTAGGCAATCGCGTTTTTACCGGCGCTATTATCGGCTCGGAACCCCAGGACTTGAAGTATAAAGGCGGCGATAGTTGGGTCAGGATTGGCGACTATAACCAGATTCGGGAATACGTCACCATTAACGGCGCCACCCAGGAGGAGGAAGTCACCCAACTGGGGAACCATAATTTACTCATGGCCTACGCCCATGTGGCCCACAACTGCGTCATCGAAGACGAGGTGATCATCGCCAATTCCGTGGCGCTGGCGGGACATATCTATATTGAATCCAAGGCGCGCATTAGCGGGGTTCTGGGCATTCACCAGTTCGTCCATGTGGGTAAATTAGCGATGGTGGGGGGCATGAGTCGCATTGAGCGGGACGTGCCCCCCTTTACCATCGTCGAAGGCAATCCCTCCCGGGTGCGCTCTTTGAACCTGATCGGTCTGCAACGCTCCGGCGTCGGCGCCGAAGATTTGGCGGAACTCAAGAAGGCGTTTCGGCTCCTCTACCGCTCGGAGCAAACCTTTCAAACGGCCCTGAACGCTTTGGCCAACCAGAGTCATCATCCCTATGTGGGGCATTTTTACGACTTTTTGCGGCGCTCGACCGCTGACCAGGGGCGCCGTGGCCCGATTCCCGGTAAGGGCGTTTAGGGGCGGCTGTGGTCAATTATTTTCCTATACCCCCTCAGCAACTCTCGAATCAAGGGGATGAACGATTAGAATGTCCCTCAGTCAAAAGAATACCGCTATATTGAAGAATCTTCAGAGTTGGCGCAGTCTCTCAATTGGCATGGAGAAAGTCATCCTCTCTCAGCCACAGGCCCTCCCGGAACTAGAGGAACTCAGCGCCGCCTGTCCTGTGGGCAAACGGCTCCCCGGCGCTCGCCTGGCAACGCAAAGGATTGAACTGGCGGGCCACGCCTTGGCCTGTCCCCTGGTTCAGGAAAACCGACTGCAAATCCAGCGTCACCGGGCGGCGCTCCCCCGCAAGACTCTCTCCCGACCCCTGCGATTGGCGCTGGAGGCGTGCCTGTTGCCGGAGGGGGTCAGTTTTTTTGATTACGGGTGCGGTCAGGGGCAAGACCAGCGGGAAATGACCCAACGGGGTTACCCCAGCGCCGGTTGGGACCCCCATTACGCGCCGTCGGCGCCGAGGGTGGAGGCGGATCTGGTTAATTTGGGCTATGTGCTCAACGTCATTGAAGATCCCCAGGAGCGCCGGGAGGCGTTATTGGACGCTTGGCGCTTGACCCGCCAGGTTTTAGTCGTCTCGGCCCAGGTGGTGTTGGAGGATGAAAAAGCGGGTTGGCTTCCCTACGGCGACGGCGTTGTCACCCGCCGCCAGACTTTTCAGAAATATTATGAGCAACTAGAGCTTAAGTCCTATATTGAGCAGACCCTAGGGACGGAGGCCTGGGCGCTAGCCTTGGGAATCTATGTCGTCTTTCGCTCCCCGGAGCAGGCCCAAACTTTTCAACTCTCCCGCCAGCGCCGCCGGGCGA
The DNA here is from genome assembly GCA_035285965.1 of Cyanobacteriota bacterium. Lineage (GTDB taxonomy): Bacteria > Cyanobacteriota > Cyanobacteriia > Cyanobacteriales > Microcystaceae > Synechocystis. The sequence goes on from JAYKIZ010000081.1 coordinate 3,111, forward strand.
CGACGCCCCGCCCCGGTCGTTCCCTCCGGCGCTTTGAGGACTATGAACCGCTTCTACGGCCGCTGATGGCGTTTTACGGGGAGCGGGGACGGTTGCCCCAAAGGGGAGAATTGCCCGAGGAAGACGAGATTCGCGGCGTCTTTGGCAACTACCGTCGGGCCTTTGCGCTCATTCTCCAGGCGACCCCCGCGGCAGAATGGGACGCAATTCAAGACCAGCGCCGTCAGGAGCTTTTGCTCTACCTCGCTCTGAGTCGTTTTGAGGAGCGCCCCCGGCCCCGCCAACTGCCCCCGGCCCTGCGGTGGGATCTGAAGGAGTTGTTGGGGGGCTACGAGGCGGCCTGTTTGTTGGCGGATGGATTGCTCTACGGTTTGCGGGATCTGTCCCAATTGGCGGCGCTGAGCCAAACCAGTCCCCTAGGTAAATGTTTTAAGCAGTTGTTTTTAATTCATGTTAACTATCTGGATCAACTGCCGCTTTTGCTTCGCCTCTACGAGGGTTGCGCCAGTCAAACCGCGGGGCGTCTGGAGGGCGCCAATGTGGTTAAACTGTCCTTCCGGGAGCCGCGGGTGTCCTATCTGGTTTATCCCCAGTTTGACGCCCTGGCCCATCCGCCGCTGACGGAACGATTGGACGTGGCGGTGAATCGTTTGCGGGTCTCCTATCGGGATTACCGCGGCGCTGAAAATCCCCCCATTCTCCATGAAAAGGACCGGCTGGTGGGCGCCGATTATAGGGGCTACGCTCAGTTTGCCCGTCTCTCTCGGCAGGAATGGGAGCGGGGTTTATTGGACGACTATGGCCCTATCCGGCGCCGGGAGGGCTGGGAGCGCCGTCTGGCGGAGCGGTGTTGTCAGGTTCGGGGTCATCGTCTCTGTTGGCGCTCGGACGGCGATCCTTTAAAACTTAAGTATTTAAAGGCGGAGGCCCAACGTCGGCGCCGGGACAGGGAATCGGCGCTATAGTTTTGAAAGTAGTCCCTGTCGGCGCTTTTTGTTGAGAAGCAATAATCATGATTCATCCAGATACGATGGGCGCGGCTCTATCTGGTCAACCCGAGTCTCCTGCTCCTGCCTGGCCCGGCGCTAACGGCGCTTATCAAGAAATCCTTGATTTTCTGGTTAGTCAACCCACTTCAGAGCGAATTATTAACTTTAAAGTTTCAGAAGCTTCCCAAAAGCGCCTACAGACTTTGCTAGAAAAAAATCGTCAAGCGCCGCTCTCCCCCGCTGAAAACGCCGAGTTAGATCTTTACGAACAACTGGACACCCTAATGGGTCTCTTAAAAGTTCGCGCCTACGGGGCGCCGCAAAATTCGTTGCTAGAATTTTCAATCGCCTAACTAAAATATGAAAATTTCTTACACCTACTGGCAAGAAACTGATGGTATGCTTCTGGGCTATTTGAATGAGTTTCCTGAGCATTGGACACAGGGAACCAATCTTGAAGACCTGATTGAAAACTTAGCTGATTTACATAGAACGTTTACTCAAGAACAAATCCCTGGAATCAAAAGAGTTGCCGAATTTGAACTGGCATGAAAAGACGAGACTTGATCAGGCTTTTAGAGCAGGCAGATTGTTATTTGCTCCGGTATGGCTCAAAACACGATATTTATCATAATCCAAAGAATGGAAGATCTGAACCAATACCTAGACATAAAGAAATTAATGAGCGATTGGCAAAGAAAATTATCAAAAGTTTGACTCAGGATAACTAAGTCGGCGCCGCTGTTGAAATTCATGCTATGGCGGCGCCGGGACGGGGAATCGGCGCTATAGTTTTGGGAGTAGCGTCCATCGGCGCTGTTTTTGAGAGCTAATAATTATGACCCATCAAGACATTTTAGACGAATTTCTCTCTTTGCCTGCTGAAGCCCAGAGTCAGGTGGTTAGCTTAATCGCTCTGTTAAAACAAAAATATTTATGTTCTGAGCCGGAGTCTCCGTCGCCCAATAGTGATCTGACCAATGATCCCTTTGTTGGCATGTGGAAAGATCGTCAGGATTTAGGGAGTCGCGCTTGGGTGCGGACTTTACGGGAAACTGA
>JAYKIZ010000082.1:0-8674 GCA_035285965.1 Cyanobacteriota bacterium
CGGTGGCGGGTCAATTCCGCCTGGTTGGTGATTGCGGGCGGATTCATCGGTTGGCTCAGCGCCGGAGAGTTTTAACCCCAACCGCTAGGCGCGGCGCCCGTGGCATAATAACCCTTGCCCCATTTCCCCCTAGCGCGATGCGACTCTCTCAGATGCTGTTGGTGACCCTCCGGGAAGACCCGGCGGACGCGGAAATTCCCAGCCATAAGCTCCTGGTGCGGGGGGGCTTTATCCGTCGTCTGGGGAGCGGCATTTACGCCTATCTTCCCCTGATGTGGCGAGTTCTCCAAAAGGTCTCCCAAGTTGTGCGGGAGGAAATGAACGCCACCGGCGCCCAGGAATGTTTATTGCCCCAACTGCAACCGGCGGAACTCTGGCAGACCTCCGGGCGCTGGGACACCTACACCCAGGCGGAGGGGATTATGTTTGCGCTTCAAGACCGGGCTGGGCGGCAGTTGGGTCTGGGACCCACCCATGAGGAAATCATTACTCAAATCGCCCAGGAGATGATCCGCTCCTATCGGCAGTTGCCGGTGAACCTGTATCAAATTCAAACCAAGTTTCGGGACGAGATTCGCCCCCGCTTTGGGCTGATGCGGGGGCGGGAATTTATTATGAAGGACGCCTATTCTTTCCACGCCGACGAAGCCAGTTTGAAGGAAACCTACCAGGCGATGGATCAGGCCTATCGTCGTATCCTGACCCGGTGCGGTCTGGCTTTCCGGGCCGTGGAAGCGGATTCCGGCGCCATTGGCGGTTCTGGCTCCCAGGAATTTATGGTGCTGGCGGACGCCGGGGAGGACGAAGTTCTCTACTCGGAAACGGGGGACTACGGCGCCAATGTGGAAAAGGCGGTTTCTCTGCCCCCGGAGGCGGCGCCGTCCCCCTTTAAGGCTCTGGAGAAAAAGCAAACGCCAGGTTGCAACACCATTGAAAGTTTAGAAAAATACTGTTCCCCCACCTGCGTGGTTAAAAACGTGCTCTACGAAGCCATTTTTGATAATGGTCAGGGGGTTTTAGTTCTGGTCAGTATCCGGGGCGACCAGGCGGTTAACGAGGTTAAACTGACCAACGAGTTAACGAAACAAGCGCCGAATTATGGAGCCAAAACCCTTCTGAAATTAACGGTTCCCGACGCGGAGAGTCAGCAAAAATGGGCCACTCAACCCCTGCCCCTAGGTTACCTTGGCCCCGATTTAGCCGATAGCTATATCGCCCCTAAAAGCGGTTTTCACTCCCAATTTTTACGCCTGGCGGATCAGACCGTCGTTGACCTGCAAAATTTTGTCACCGGCGCTAATGAAAAGGATTACCACCGCTTCGGCGCAAATTGGGGCCCAGTTCTAAAACTGCCGGCGCTGGTCGCCGATCTCCGCAAGGCCCAGGCGGGAGACCGATTAATCTCCGACCCCGGCCAAACCCTCCAAAGCGCCCGGGGCATTGAAGTGGGGCATATTTTCCAACTAGGAACTAAGTATTCCCAAGCCCTCGGCGCCGTCTTTACAGACGAGGAAGGCAAGGATAAACCCCTTGTCATGGGCTGTTACGGTATCGGCGTTTCTCGTCTAGCTCAAGCCGCCATTGAGCAGAGCTACGACGCCGACGGTATGATCTGGCCCGTTGCTATCGCCCCCTACGAAGTGGTCATCGTCATTCCCAATCTGAAGGACGCCCAACAGGTCGGCGCCGCGGAGGAACTTTACCAGTCTTTCAACAGCGCCGGCGTAGATGTTCTCCTAGACGACCGGGAGGAGCGAGCGGGAGTCAAGTTCAAAGACGCCGATTTAATCGGCATTCCCTACCGGATTGTGACCGGCAAATCCCTGAAGGACGGTCAAGTGGAGGTGGTAGAGCGGGCGACGAAAAAGACCCACACTTTACCCCTAGAAACCGTGGTCAAAACCTTACAGGATTGGATTGTCCAGGCGAAGGGGTTTTAAACTGTCCCTAACCTGGTCAAATCGCCCAGCCTCGAATAACTCCGTCTCGATCCCCCGCGATCAGCAAATTTTGGTAAAAAACGAGGCGCTGGATACTGCTTGTATGACCCTGGAGCGTTTTGAATTTCTGGGCGTTGAGCAAGTCCCAAATATAAATGACGCCGTCCCGTCCCCCCGCGGCCAGGTAGCGACCGTCTCCGCTATAGGCCAAAGTATTAATATAGGTGTTGTGCTTAAAGGCTGGCTTGAGCTGTTTCCCCGACGCCTGATGCCAGAGCCGCACGGAGCCGTCCCAACTGCCAGAGGCGATAAATTGACCGTCGGGGCTGAAGGCGACGCATTGAACATGGTGCTTATGTCCGGTTAGTTGCATGACTTCCTGACCGGAGTCCACTTCCCAGAGCCGCAGGCTTTGATCCTTACTACCGGTGACCAGGAGACGATTATCGGCGCTAAAGGCGAGGCTCGTAATATGGTCGCTATGACCTTTCAGGAGGCGCTGGGGCCGATGCCCCAATAAAAATTGCCAGCGCTCGGTGAGTTCCCAGAGCCGGACAATAGTCTCCCAACCGGCGGAGGCGATGTATTGTTGATTCGGGCTGATGGCTACGGCGCAAATCCAGCCTTCATGGCTCGGGAAAGCCCGAGCGATGTTGCCGTAGGTGACGTCCCACAGCCGTAGGGTTTTATCCCAGCCGCCGGAGAGGAGAAAACGTCCATCGGCGCTGAAGGCTAGGCTCGTCACTCGGTCTCGGTGTCCGGTTAAAGTGCTAACCCGTTTGCCTGTGGGTCGATTCCAAAGTTGAATTTCTCCAGTCTGGGCGCTGGAGGCAATGAGCGCGCCGTCGGCGCTACAGGCCAGCGCCGAGAGCCAGTTGCCATGGCGTTTGAGTTGCCCCTGTTCCCATTCCGTTTCCGCGTCCCAAAGCCGGATGGCGTCGTCGTACCCCCCGGAGACCACCCGAGGATAGTCGGGGGCAAAGTCCGCGGCGACGACTCGGTTGCCGTGACCCCGCAAGCGCCGAATTTCTTTACTCGCTTTTAGATCCCAAATACGCAAAGACTTATCGTTCAGATGAGCGCCGGAGAGTAAATAGCGACCGTCGGCGCTGAAGGCTAGGGTTTCCACCCAATCCAAATGTCCCTTGAGGCGCTCCCCCGGCTGTCCGGAGGGTAGAGTCCAGAGTTGGATGGTGCGGTCGCGACTGCCGCTGGCCAAGACGTCGCTCTGGGGACTAAAGACAAGGCAGTCTATCGCTTCCTGGTGACCCTGCAAACATAACGCCTCTTGTCCCGCCGGGCGCTCCCAAAGCCAAATTTGCCCATAGTGGTCCCCCGCGGCTAGATAGCGCCCATTGGGACTCAGGGTCGCCACAGAGAGGGCGCCCTGGGAACGTTGAAAAGATTCTAAACATTGCCCCGAAACAAGATCCCAGACCAGAACCTCTTCCTGGACTGGCCCGCAACAGGCTAAATGATTTTCGGCGCTGACGCTGAGGCTGGCGATGGGGCCCCCTAGCCCTTGAAATTGTTGGATGAATTTGCCGGTGTCTAGACTCCAGACATAGACCGAGGCTCGATAGCTGGCGATTAAATATTTTTGATTCAAGCTAACAATCCCCCGGTCAATCGGAGCGTCAATTTCCCAGAGAACATTGCCCGTATTGACGTCAAACAAGGCGGCTCCCCCCGCGGAAATAGTCAGGACAAGAGCGGGGGAAAGTCCCGTCACCTGTCGGAGCGCCCCCCGACCTAGGCGGAGTTGACAGCGAGATTGGGCCAATTCGGGGTGCAGAAAATAACCCCGCAGAGATTTGACGCTCTGTTTAATGAGGGGTTCTTCCGCAGTTAGACGGCGCCGTTGATGGGGCGCGGACCACCAGGCCTGAACGCTAGGCGGGCGCTCTTCTCGGCGGAGTTTCAGCGCCGAAAGCACTAAAGAATCCCAGGGGGAAATCAACTCCTCCGGGCGCCAAGTATCCCCCTCCGTCAGGCGCTCCAGCGCCGGGGGCGGTAGCTTACTTGTTACCAATTGGTGAATCAGCATTCCCAATTCAAATAAATCGCTTTCCGGGCCTAGGGTTCCCCCTGTCATTAGCTCCGGGGGCGCGTAACTTTCCGTAAAGAGGCGAGTTTCCCGGCGCTGGGCGTCTCGGGCCTGTTTGGCGGCGCCGAAGTCGATGAGATGAACGCGATTATCGGGCGTGAGAATCAGATTCTCCGGCTTCAAATCCAGATGATAGACCTCCTCTTGGTGAAGCGTCGTCAGAGCGGAGACCAACTGCTCGACAATAGTTTCCACCCTAGGCAGGGGCAAGCGCCGGTTAGGTTGATTTTTGAGAATGCGGGACAGGGGCGCGCCCTCGATTAATTCCATCACCATGTAGGCCGTTTCCCGCTCTTCAAAGAGATCGTAGACTCGGACGATATTGGGGTGGTCTAAACGAGCTAGAATTTGCCCTTCATTGCGAAAACGGTGCAGGGCCCGCTGAAAAGAATACTGATGTTGCTCTAGGACGCTGACGCTTTGATCGCTTTGGTCGCGGATCACAAATTCCGTTGGGTAAAACTCCTTAATCGCAAAGGTTTCCTGCAAGATCCCGTGGCGAGCTCGGTAAGTTATGCCAAAACTCCCCCGACCAATGGCGTAATCGACACAGTAGGTGTCTCCCCGCAACGCCGTCCCCGCCGGTAAGACGTCTCGTAGGAGTGAGGGAAGATGAATTTTACAGCGGGGACAATAGTCCGTATCCGGCGGCAGATTGTCATAATGACAGTTCAAACATTGCATGGCGACGGTCTCAAGACGCAAGAACCGGAAGGAGAATTTCCCTTTATCCCCGTCTCAGGCGCTCAAGGCTTTGAGGGCGTTAACAAGTCCCTGAAGATGGGAAGGTTGATGGCGGGTCATCAAAGACAAGCGAATGCGACTGGTGGGAACGGTGGGGGGCCGGATAGCCGGGGCAAAGAAGCCCAATTCCCTGAGATTTTGGGACATTGCCAAGGCGCTCTGAGCATTCGGCAAGCCTATTCCTAGGATAGGGGACTGGGAGGGGAGTCGCGCCAAGGGTAGAGCGGTTAATTTTTCCCGCAAAAAACGGACGTTATCCCACAATCTTCCCAGATGTTCCGGCTCGGTTTGGATAATCTCGACGGCGGCCAACGCCGCGGCCAGATTAGAGGGCGCTAAAGCTGTACTGTAAACCCAAGTGGCGGCCCGGTTCCGTAAAAATTCGATCCATTCCCGGCGCCCGGCGACATAACCGCCTAAACTGCCCAGAGCTTTACTGAGGGTGCCCATTTGCAGAAACTGCGGCACGGTAAAACCCTGGCCTTGAAAATAGTCCCGACTCCCGGCGCCGGCGGGCCCCAAAACGCCAGTGGCGTGGGCGTCGTCGATGAGCGCCATGGCGCGATAATGTTCAGCTAAATCTAGCAACTCTGGTAAAGGGCAAATATCCCCATCCATGCTGAAAACCCCGTCGCTAAGGATTAAACAGCGCCGGGCTTGGGCTCGATATTTTTCTAATAAATCCGCCAGCGCCGTCATATTGAGGTGGGGATAGGCGCAAACCCGGGCCCCGCTCAGTTGGGCGCCGCGCTTCAGGCTAGAGTGATTGTACTCGTCTGCTAGGATTAAATCCCTGGGGCCAACCAGGGCCAAAACCGTTCCGATATTCGCTAAATAACCAGAGCTAAAAACCAGCGCCGCCTCCGCGCCTTTCCAGCGGGCCAGTTTCTCCTCTAGCTCCGCCTGGAGAGGGCCGTAACCGCTTAGGAGGGGGGAGCCGGAACTACCGGTTCCCCAGATTTCTACGGCCCGTTGGGTTGCGGCCTTGAGCCGCGGGTCCTGGGTTAATCCTAAGTAATCGTTACTGGCGAAATTGACCAACCGGCGCCCCTCTAGACAGATTTCCGGCCCCGAAGGACTTTCTAGCAGTTGAGGGGAACGATACCAATGGGCTTGGCGGAGAGTGGTTAAGGACTCTGTTAACCAATGGTAGGGACCGGTCATTAGGGATAACCCAAGGAAGGAACTACATCATCCCCATGCCGCCCATGCCGCCCATGCCGCCCATGCCACCCATACCGCCCATGCCGCCCATATCGGGAGCGGCCGGCGCCGGGGGTTGGGGTTTTTCCACCACTAGGGCTTCGGTGGTTAAGACCATGCCGGCGATGGAAGCGGCGTTTTGCAGCGCCGAGCGCACCACTTTAGCGGGGTCGATAATCCCGGCGGCGATGAGGTCTTCCAGTTGCCCCGTCAGGGCGTTGTAACCCAGATTGGCGGCGCTTTCTTTCACTTTTTCCACGATGACGGCGCCTTCCACTCCGGCGTTATGGGCCAGTTGGAAGAGCGGCGCTTCTAGGGCCTTGGCGATCAGCGCGGCGGCTACTTTTTCTTCGTCGTTGCTCAGTTGGCTTTGGAAAGCGGGGATTTTGGCGGCGAGGCGAATGAGAGTAGCGCCGCCGCCGGGGACGATGCCTTCCTCCACCGCGGCTTTGGTGGCGTTAAGGGCGTCTTCGATGCGGAGTTTGCGGTCCTTCAGTTCCGTTTCCGTGGCGGCGCCGACTTTGATCACGGCTACCCCCCCGGCCAGTTTGGCGATCCGTTCCTGAATTTTTTCAGAATCGTACTCGGAATCGGTTTCCGCCAGTTGTTGCTTGAGTTGAGCCACCCGTTTCTGCACCGCGGCGGAGGCCCGTTTATCGGCGCCGGCCACAAGGATGGTGTTGTCTTTTTCGAGGGTGACTTTCACCGCTTGCCCCAGTTGATCGAGGCTAACCGCGTCTAAACTCAGGCCCACTTCTTCGGAAATGAGACTGCCGCCGGTAAGGACGGCGATATCCTGAAGCACCGCTTTACGGCGGTCGCCAAAGGCCGGCGCTTTGATGGCGGCCACATTGAGCACGCCCCGGGCCTTATTGACCACCAAGGTCGCTAGGGCTTCCCCGTCCACGTCCTCGGCGATGATTAATAGGGGCCGACCGCTCCGGGCCACCGTTTCTAGAACCGGCACCAGATCGGCGATGGCGCTGATTTTTTTATCGGTGATGAGAATATAGGGGTTCTCAAAATCGACAACTTGGCGCTCTTGGTCGGTGATGAAGTAGGGAGAAAGATAGCCCCGGTCGATGGCCATCCCTTCCACCACTTCCAGCTCGGTATTGAGGGACTTGGACTCTTCCACCGTAATGACGCCGTCCTTGGTGACCTTTTCCATGGCGTCAGCGATCATCCGCCCCACCTCGGCGTCGTTCCCCGCGGAAACTGCCGCCACCTGGGCGATGGCGTCGCCTTCCACGGGTTTGGCTAGGATTTTAATTTCCTCCACCAAAAAGGCGACGATTTTATCAATGCCCCGTCGCAGAGCCACGGGATTAGCGCCGGCGGTGACGTTCCGCAGACCTTCGCGGATGAGCGCCTGGGCGATGATGGTGGCGGTGGTGGTGCCGTCTCCGGCGATTTCCTTGGTTTTGGAGGCGACTTCTTGAATCAGGCGAGCGCCGGCGTTTTCTTCCGGGTTAGACAGTTCGATTTCTTTGGCGACGGTGATGCCGTCATTGACAATTTGAGGCGCGCCGTAGGCTTTCTCCAGGAGGACGTTGCGACCCTTGGGACCGAGGGTGATGCGCACCGCGTCCGCCAGGGTATTGATGCCCGCTTCGAGGGAGCGGCGGGACTCGTCTTTGAAGGAAATAATTTTTGCCATAGGGATTACTGTAACCGTTGAGACCATTAAGCACTTTAGCAGTCTTGGCGTGAGAGCGCTAAGTCCCCCAAGGTTCGGTTTTCCCTAGCGCCGGGGGAGGGTCTTTTTGTTTTTGAGCCTTTAATCCCTTTAAGGAAACCGCCCCGTTTAAGTGAGACAGCGTTTAGAACATAATCATGCCGCCGTCCACATTGAAGGTTTGCCCCGTAATATAAGCCGCCGCCGGATCGGTCGCTAAAAAGCGGATCAGCCCCGCCACTTCTTCCGGCTGGCCGTAGCGCCCCAAGGGAATAGACGCCAAAATCGGCTCCGCCTTGAGATCCTGAGTCATATCCGTGGCGATAAAACCCGGCGCCACGGCGTTCACCGTTATCCCTCGACTGGCCAACTCCCGGGCCGCGGTTTTGGTAAAACCCACCACTCCGGCCTTAGCGGCGCTGTAGTTAGCCTGACCGGGATTTCCCCCCAGACCCGCCACGGAGGTGATATTGATAATCCGGCCGCTCTTTTGCTTGAGCATCACCTTGGACGCGGCCTTAGCGCAAAGAAAGACTCCCGTTAAATTCAGATCGATGACCGCCTGCCAATCCTCCAACTTCATTCGTAATAACAGACCGTCCCGGGTAATGCCGGCGTTGTTGACTAAAATATCAATTCTTCCCCACTGCTCTAGCGTTTGGGCGAATAAGGCGTCTACCGCTTCGCTTTGGGAGACGTCCCCCTGGAGAGCCAGCGCCGTTCCGCCCCCCTGATTAATTTCCGCCGCTAGGGTCTCCGCCGCGGCGCCGGATTGGGCGTAATTAACAACGACTTTAACCCCCGTTGCCGCTAAAGCTAGGGCCGTCGCCCGACCAATGCCCCGGGAGGCACCGGTAATAATCGCCACTTGCTCTGCTAGCGCCGTCATGGTTATTCAATCTCCTAGGTTTAACGGGACAATCTTCCCATTTTAGAGGAAGAGACCCCCTAGTCAAAAATGACGGTGCGGTTACCGTAGGCTAAAACCCGATTTTCCAAATG
>JAYKIZ010000083.1:0-5275 GCA_035285965.1 Cyanobacteriota bacterium
TGCGCCCTGGAGATGTGCAACCCCGACCAGCCGGATTGGCGCTATGTGGCGGGGCGTCTCCAGATGTGGAGTTTGTGGAAAGATACCCTCGTGAGTCGGGGTTATCAATACGGTCATTATCTCAAAACCGTCAAAAATAAAGTCGCCGGGGGGCAGTACGACGAGCGCCTGTTAGTTTATAGCGACGAAGAACTCAAGGAAGCGGGCTGTTGGATTAACTCCGATTGGGACACCGACTACGACTACGCCGGCGCCGTCCTCCTCACCAGCCGTTACCTCCTCCCCAATGAATTGCCCCAGGAGGCGCTGTTAACCTGCGCCCTGTTGCTAGCCTCGGTGGAAAAACCGGAGGCCCGCCTCAAGTGGGCCCGGCGCTTTTACGAAGCTATCGCCGCCCGTAAAATTTCCTTAGCGACGCCGATCCTGGCCAATCTGCGGGTGCCAGGAGGGTCTTTAACCTCCTGTTTTATCACCGCCTTTGACGACGACCTGGAAAGCATTTTTGGGGAAATTACCAACGCGGCCCGGATCTCGAAAAACGGCGGCGGCGTGGGCACGAACCTGAGTCGCATCCGGGCCACCGGCTCCTGGGTCATGGGCAAAGCCAACGCCTCCGGGGGGGTGATTCCTTGGATTAAGCTCCTCAACGACACCGCCATCGCCGTCAATCAGGGCGGGCGCCGGGCCGGCGCCGTGACGGTGGGTCTAGACGTCTGGCACTTGGACGTGCCGGAGTTTTTGGAAATGCAGGCGGAAAACGGCGACCAGCGCCGCAAGGCCTACGACGTTTTTCCCCAGTTGGTGATCGCCGACGAATTTATGCGCCGGGTGGTTAATAAAGAGGATTGGATTCTGGTCGATCCCTACGAAGTGCGGACTCAATTGGGCATTGAACTGGCGGCGCTCTGGGGGGAGGCTTTTGAACAGGCCTACGCTCAAATCGAAGCGGAATTAGACCGAAAAATTCATCTCTACAAACGGGTCAACGCCCGGGAGTTATTTAAGCAAATCATGCGGGCCCAGGTGGAGACGGGGATGCCCTATTTGGCTTTCAAAGACACCATTAACCGAGCGAACCCCAATAAACACGAAGGCTATATTCCCGGAGTTAACTTGTGCACAGAGTCCTTTAGCAATGTGAAACCCGGCGCTGAGGCCCATTCCTGCAATTTAGTCAGTTTAAACCTCGCTAACCTAGACGACAAAGAAGTTCCCGTCGTTAGCCAAATCGCCGTCCGTTTGTTGGACAACACCATTGAAATTACTCGCTCCCCCTTTGAAGACGCCGAGCGTCATAACAATAAGTACCGCACCATCGGCGTCGGCGCGATGGGCTTGGCGGATTGGTTGGCCAAACGGCGCCTCAGTTACGACCACTTGTCGGAAATCAGCAACCTCTTTGAAGAAATTGGCTATTGGTGCACCCAAAGCTCGATGGAACTGGCGAAGGAGCGCGGCGCTTATCCCGCCTTTGCCGGTAGCGACTGGAGCAAAGGACTTTTAATCAACTCCCGCCCCGTGGAGTGGTTTCAACGCCAAGCCGCCAAACCGGAGCGGTGGGTCAAACTGGCGGAGGAAATCCAAACCTACGGCATTCGCAACTCCCACATCACCGCCATCGCTCCCAACACCTCTTCTTCCTTGGTGCAGGGCTGTACCGCCAGCATTTTGCCCGTCTATAGCCGCTTTTTCTACGATAAATGGGCTAAAGGCACGGTTCCCATCGCTCCGCCCTTTATTAATAACTGCTTCTGGTTTTATCCCGAAAATAAAACCCTCCCCCAGGAAAAAGTGATCCGCGCCGTGGCGACCATCCAAAACTGGATTGATACCGGTATTTCTATGGAACTTTTGTTCAATCTGAACGAAGGGGTTTACTTCCCCAACGAGCCGGAGCGGGCCCTCAACGCCAAGGATATTTTCGACGCCTTGATCCTCGCCTGGGAAACTGGCTGTAAGGCGATCTATTACATCCGCACCGTTCAGCGGGACAACTTTAAGGACGGGGAAGACGGTTGCGTCGCCTGCGCCAATTAGGCTTGACCTGAAGGGGATACTTAATCTGTCTCCAAACTAAATCCCTCGGCTTTCTGGGAATGGCGGAGTTAAGAGTCCAGATCGAACCATATAGTATTCAGAGCCAGCGCGACTTCCCGCAATCGTTCCGTCGGATTCTGACTTTGGGTTAAGACCGCTAGGGGTAAGAGTCCCGGACTGCTCAAAAACGGCGCCGGCGCTTCTTCCCACAGGCGAATGATGCGATAGCGATGGCTGGTTTCCCCCAGTTGAAAAGTATCTTGGTAAACCAAGGGAGAGCCGGTTTTCTTCAGGTAAACGACGACTTGGTGCATAGTCTTGTTCGGAAAGTGCCGATGAACCCGCACTCGGTAATCTAACATCCGAAAACCCATGCTTTCATCGGGTTCGGTCTGAAATTCAAGGTGGAGGACGAGATCGTCAGATTGTTCCAAAATGAGGGAGTCGGCCCGAATCGGTTCTAAGGAGAGTTCCTTGGGGCTGAGGGCAGTCAGCGCGACGGGTTTGCCGAGGAGCCAAGCGGCATAGTCTTCGGAACAGGTTTCTGCTAAGCCGGCCGCTACCATAGCTCTAGACTCCCTAACCCCAGACCCAACCGATGGAAACTATTGAATTGATTTCTGCTAAACTGGCGGCGCTGTCCCCCGAGCATCAAGCCCAGGTGCTTGACTTTGTCGAATTTTTACTCAGCAAATACCCGGCGCCGGGCCGAAAAAAATCCGCCGAAGAACGTGCGCTGGAGCGGATTAAGGATATTGACGACCCTAGTCAATGGATCACGGTGGTCGAGATCGACGACCCGGTTAACGTTGAATCTAGCTTAGAAAAACTAAAAGAACGTGGCTACCAAGTCAAAGTACCAAGTCAAACTCCATAGCTTAGTCGCCTTGGAAGATATACCCCTATTGCCAGAAGTTCTACAACAGGATTTGGAGGCTTTCTGCAACTCTCTGTTTGTGGAAGATCCCTATGGCTGTTTCGGGTTACCCAATCATTCCCTGAAAGGTCGACTACAAGGCTGTCGAGCCTTGGAAATTGACTGGGGGCAAATCAGTTACCGCCTTGTTTACCGCATCTATGAAAAACCGGCGCCGAGACGGGTATTAATCTTGAGTTTCGCCGAACACGACGCCGCCTATGAGAAAGCGACCCAAAGGAAAAAGTCCTAATCCGTTAACTTCTAGTAGAGAGTCGCCAGTGGCTGATGCCGTCATAAATTCCCCTCCTTTGGAGGGGTGCCCCGAAGGGGCGGGGTGGTGAATTCGTCTTGTATAGCCAGACCGGCGCCGGCTACGCTATCCTGAGCGCCGCCGATATAATCAAGCAGAGATTTTAAACGTTGACTGTGTATCTTATGACCGCCGCGAGCGCCGATCCTTTACCCAAACTCACTTTAGCGACCATGTTCCGGCTGGGTCTCTTCCAGATGGGGCTGGGAATTATGTCTCTCTTAACCCTGGGAGTCCTGAATCGGCTTCTGATCGATGAATTGGGGATTCTGCCCTGGGTCGCCGCCGGCGCCATCGCCATGTATCAATTTGTCAGTCCGGTGCGGGTCTGGTTTGGGCAACTCTCCGACAGCAAACGTATCCGGGGCTACCACCGCACAGGCTATGTTTGGATCGGCGCCGGGCTGTTTACCGTCCTTTCCTTTGTCGCGCTTCAGGGGGTTTGGGCGCTGGGGGTGTCGGTGCAAGGAACCGGTTGGAGTTTAGTCAGCGTTCTCTGGGCTTTACTGCTAGCGGGGATTTTCGGCGCCTACGGTTTGGCGCTCAGTTTAAGCTCCACCCCCTTCGCCGCTTTACTGGTGGATATTTCCGACGAGGATAACCGCTCCCAGTTGGTGGGCGTTGTCTGGTCGATGTTGATGGTGGGCATTGTCATCGGCGCCATTGTCAGCTCCCGTCTTTTAGATACTCCCGACCTTTGCGGCGCCGCAATTTTGACCAATGCTCCGACCCCAGTCGGGGTTAAAACCTCCATTGAACAACTGCGCCGGACAATTGATCCAGTTTTCCTGATTATGCCGGGCATTGTGCTTCTGCTGACCCTAACCGCCACCTGGGGGGTGGAAAAACGCTACTCCCGCTTTAGTCGGCGCTCCCACTTCGTCGAGCGGGAAGACCAAATTACCCTCCAGCGGGCGCTGAGGGTCTTAACCGCCAGTCGCCAGACGGGAATTTTCTTCGGCTTTTTGGTTCTGCTCAGTTTAAGCCTCTTCATGCAGGACGCTGTGCTGGAACCCTACGGGGGAGAGGTTTTTGGTCTCTGTATCGCCCAGACCACTCAGTTAAACGCCTTTTTTGGCATGGGAACCCTACTGGGCATCGGCTCCACTGGCTTTTTAGTTCTGCCACGGCTGGGAAAACCCCGCACCGTCGCTCTGGGGTGTGGGTTCGGCGCCGCTTGTTTTGGGCTGATTATTCTGGCGGGGTTTTTAGCCAGCGCCACCTTGCTGAAATCGGGTTTACTCTTCTTTGGTCTGGCGTCCGGGATGATTACCGCCGGCGCCACCAGTTTGATGCTGGATCTCACAGCCGCGGAAACGGCGGGCACCTTTATCGGCGCTTGGGGTTTAGCCCAAGCCATGTCCAGGGGGTTAGCCACCGTGCTGGGCGGCGCCGTTTTAAATGTGGGGAAGGCGCTCTTTGAAAGTCCCCTCGGCGCCTACGGTTTGGTTTTCCTCCTCCAAGCCCTCGGTCTGCTGGCCTGCGTTGGGGTTCTCCGTTACTTAAACGTGCGGGAGTTTCAAGACAACGCCCAGAGCGCCATTACCGCCGTCATGGCCGGGGATTTGGACTAGGGAGAGTTAATACTGCGCCGTACAGTAGTCGTCCAGCGCCGCTTTTCAAGGTTCGTCGTAGTTGGCGGTGGCGCTTCGGAGCATGGACTGGCTTACAAACAAGGGGGGAATGCTGGTGAGGCTAACCACCAAGTTATTGGCGGTGTGAGGGGATATGCTTGAGATCTTCGGCGCTTAATTCAGTTATGCTGATCACTTCTGAAACGGGTAATCCTCTCCCAAGTAATCTTTGAGCGACTTCTAGCTTACCCTCTCGCTTGCCTTCCAACTTACCTTCCTGCTTGCCTTGAAGGAGACCCCGTTGTTCTCCTTTAAGAAGACCTCGTTGCTCGCCTTCCTGCAAGATTTCTTGATAAATAGTGGATTCTTTCATGATGTCGCTCCGTAAGATGGTTCTAATTAATTCTGGCTTAACCAATGGTCTTGTTCGGAAAG
>JAYKIZ010000084.1:0-6450 GCA_035285965.1 Cyanobacteriota bacterium
TTTTGAGATAATGACCGTATTGATAACCCCGACTCACGAGGGTATCTTTCCACAAACTCCACATCTGGAGACGCCCCGCCACATAGCGCCAATCCGGCTGGTCGGGGTTGCACATCTCCAGGGCGCAACTGATCAAATTATCCTGAATCTCTCGAGTGCTAATGCCGTCCCGCAGTCGAGTGGTTAATCCGGCCTCTAGGGCGATGGAATTGACCTCTAATCCTGCGCAGGCCCAGTCCACCACCGCCCGGATTTTGCCGATGTTTAAGGCGGCGCTGGAGCCGTCCCGGCGAATCACCTGAATTTTGTGAGTGGTTCCCCCGAGGCCCTGGGTAGGTAGCGAGCCATGGACAGGGGCGGTGGCGACCGGCGCCGGGGTAAGGGTGGGTTGCATAGGGTCTGGGGGATGGGGAAACAGGGCTAGGGCGGTATATTTAGCGTTGTACTCGGCAGTCTCGCCCTAGATGTGGCACTTCATCTTAGCGGATGGGCCAAAATTTTTCTAGTCCCTGGCCGGTAGATTCAGGGTAACGTTTTCGGGAAAAGCCCGTTATCCTCGACTGGCGCCAGCCCCTAGGAGGCCTATCCCTAAAGTTTAGAGGCGATGCCAAAAACCGAGACTATACCCTTGACCGGCGCTGAGGATGAGTTGACGGGCGGGCGCGTACAGCGCCGTTTGGAGCGGTTCATGGTGCCCCGTCAGGGTATCGATGGTTTTGCTGGATCGCAGATCCCAAATGTGAAGACGCCCATCCCAACCGGCGCTAATCAGACGCCGATCTTCCTGGAGAAAAAGTACACTAGAAACCGTGTCCTGATGGCCCGGTAAGATTACAGATTGGTCTCGGTTGACCAAATCCAGTATTTGGATTTGCCCGCTGTAATGACCCGCCGCCAAAAACTGACCGTTGGGACTAAATTGCAAACAGGAAACCCCCCTTTGGACGGGGAGAGAAAGCGTCAATTTCCCCGTTTGCAAATGATGAATACGAATATTTTGATCAAGACTGCCGATGGCGACCCAGGGCGATTGGGGATGAAGCGCCAGCGCCGTGATAGCGGAAGCGAAACCGCTGAGGTTTAAGGGGTCCTTGGCGGCGCTTAAGTCCCAAATTTTGACGGTTTTATCCAAGCTCCCGCTGACTAGAGTTTTTCCGTCTTGGCTGATAGCCAGAGTCGTCACCGCCGCGCTGTGTTGAACGGTTGGATGTCCTACCACCTGAGACTCCGTAATATTCAAGCGCCGGGAGCGTAGAAAGCGGTCGTCCCCGGCGCTGTAAAGGCGCTCGCCGTTGGGGGAAAAGGCTAAAGCTCGGACGGGGCCGCGATGACCGCGAAAGGTGGCTAAATGTTTCTGGGCAACCAGATCCCAAAGATAAATGGCGTGGTCGGCGCCGCCTTCCGCTAATAGGGTTTGCTCCCGGTTGAGCGCCAAAGCGGTGACCCTTGCGGGAGTGAGCAGAAAATCAAGACGCCAGTTAGGGGAAGGCGAATCCGCGGGCGGCGCCGCCAGTTTGACCGGTGGTTGGGGTGGGATCGGCGCCGAGGGGGACGTTTTTTTTGCCTGCCTCGATGAACTGGGTTTAGGAGATGGGGCCGCTTTCGGCCGAGGAGTGGAACTAGACGGAGAAGACGGGGTGGATTGAGCCGGAGCTGAGACTCGTTTCAGTTCTTGAACCTTAGTAAAGTCCGCCTCGGCCCGTTGCGCAAAACCTAATTTCTCGAAAAGGAAGCCTCTGTACTGATAAGCTTTGATAAAATTGGGGTCACAGCGAATCGCTTGGGTAAATTCCTCGATGGCTTCTGAGTATTTTTCCTGCTCTGCGTAGAGTACCCCTTGGTAATAAAGGGTTTCCGGGGAAAGCCGCTGAACTTTGATTCCAGTTCTCTCTTCTCCTCCCTCGGCGCCGATGCCCGTCCCATGGATATTTAAATGCTCTAGTATGTGGGCGTAAGCTTCGTTAATGCGTTTAAACTTTTCTTCCGCTTCTCGGCGCTGTTGGGGATCATGGGGATAGCGGTCTGGATGCCATTGTTTAGCCAATTGACGAAAGGCTTGTTTCACCTCCGCTAGAGTCGCTTGGGGGGCAAGCCCTAGGATTTTATAGTAGCTGTCCATTGTTAAAATCCAGAACTATTGACTCTCGGAATAAAACTGTATGTAGCGGTTTGCAGACTGGTGAGAACGATGTTTATTTGCCCTCATCCCCCAGCCCCTTCTCCCAATTCTGGGAGAAGGGGAGCCAAAATCCTATTTATATCTAGGTTTTAAGTCCCTCTCCCTCTTTGGGAGAGGAATTTAGGGTGAGGGTCAGACCGACTGAGAATGTTCCTCAGTCGCGAGAATACTGCATATACACAAGCGCCGAGATCCCCCCTAACCCCCCTTTAACAAGGGGGGAACCGGCCTCAAAGTCCCCTTTACAAAGGGGGATTGTCCCACTGAGCAACGCCGAAGTGTAGGGGGATAAAACCCTAAAAGGGGAAGTTAACCCTCTTATCAATCCCAACGAAGTCTAGTAGGCGTCCTGCAATTCGTAGAAATCGGGGGAAATGTAGTCTTTGCGGAGGGGCCAGCCCACCCAATCCTCCGGCATCAGAATCCGCTTGAGGTTAGGATGACCTTCGTAAATAATGCCGAAGAGGTCGTAGCATTCCCGCTCCTGCCAGTCCGCCGCCTTCCAGATCCAATAGACGGAGGGAAGCCGGGGATTCTCCCTAGGTAAGGAAACCTTAAGGCGCACTTCCTCCGGGCGGTCGGCGCTGTCGCTCACCTTCGTTAAATGGTAAAAACTGACCAAATTTTGCCCCGGCCCTTCGTCGTAGGCGCCCTGACATTGCAGGTAATTAAAGCCATAGGCGTACAGCGCCGTGGCGAGGGGAAGGAGAAGATCCGGCTCCACTTGAATCATCTCCACCCCTAGGTGATCCGTGGGTAGGATGGCGTGGTCAAAGCCGTTTTCCGTTAGCCAACTGGAGACGGGGCCGGCGGGGGCCAGAGCGCCGGTTTCTGGAGTCGTTTCCGGGGTGGGGGTTAAGTCTTCGGTCACGGTTAGGCTTGCTCCTTAGCGGTTTGGGCGAGGGCGGGGGGAACGGGAGCGCCGGCGGCTTCCCCGAGGGCGGCGGCGGGCGTTTGGTAGGTTTCCATTTGCAGGTATTTCCCCGTAAGAATCGGTTCGACAACCTTCATCTGGTGAGGCGTGCTGTAGTAGCGGTGGGTTTGTTGGTTAAGGCGGTGGCGCTCCTGGATGGATTCGTTGGCCACTTTTTTGCGGAGCTTGATAATGGCGTCAAAAATAGCTTCCGGGCGGGGAGGACAACCGGGAATATAAACATCGACCGGGATTAACTTATCCACACCCCGGACGGCGGTGGTGGAGTCGCTACTAAACATGCCCCCGGTAATGGTGCAGGCGCCCATGGCAATCACATATTTAGGCTCCGGCATTTCTTCGTAAAGTCTCACTAGCGCCGGCGCCATTTTCATCGTAATCGTCCCGGCAGTGATAATCAGATCCGCTTGACGGGGGCTAGAGCGGGGCACCAGACCAAAACGGTCGAAGTCGAAACGGGAGCCAATCAGCGCCGCGAATTCAATAAAACAACAGGCGGTGCCGTAGAGGAGAGGCCAAAGGCTGGAGAGTTTGGCCCAGTTGTAGAGGTCATCTACCGTCGTCAGGATCACGTTTTCCGAGAGATCCTGAGTCACTTGGGAGCGGCTGGCAGGATTAAGGATTTTGGCCGCCGGGTCGGCGAGGGGAGAACCAGTGGGAATCATGGCAGTCGGGAGTTAGGAATGAGGGCGGTTGATTGAGAGCCGGATTCCTGTCCCCCCCAGAATTGGGGGGTTAGGGGGGCTGGTAGCGAGGTTAGGGGAGAGTTAAGACCATTCCAGCGCCCCTTTGCGCCAAGCGTAAACCAGAGCTACTACAAGAATGGCGATAAAAATCAGGGCTTCCACAAAGGCCAACAGTCCCAGTTGGTTAAAAGCCACAGCCCAGGGGTAAAGGAACACGGTCTCCACGTCAAAGACCACGAACACCAGGGCGAACATATAGTAACGGATATTGAATTGAATCCAGGCGCCGCCAATGGGTTCCATCCCCGATTCGTAGGTGGTTTGGCGCTCCGGGCCGCCGTTGCGGGGCCGCAGAAACTTGGAGGCGGTGAGGGCTAGGATGGGCACTAGGCTACAGACAAAGAAAAAGCCCAGCAGGTATTCGTAACCGTTGAGAACAAACACGAGATTCGGCGCTCCGGCGTTTTTCTAAAAGATTATAGGCTCTTTTGCTTACCCTGGCCCGCTTCCCCGCCGTTGGGCTAGGCGGGCGTAAACGTCCCGCAAATCCACCCCCTGATGGGCCAGGGCCACGAGGGTATGGTAAAAGAGATCCGCCACTTCCGAGGCGATGGCCTCCGGGTCCTGATCCTTGCAGGCCATCACCACTTCGGCGCTTTCCTCGCCGATTTTCTTGAGAATTTTGTTGCTTCCCCCCGCCAGGAGTCGGCAGGTGTAGGAGTCCTCCTGGGGCTGGTCTCGGCGGTCGCAAATAACCCGGTAGAGTTCGGTGAGCATATCCGCGGGCGGCGCCTGTTTTTGGGCGTCAATTTGGTGGAAACAACTGCGCTCCCCCGTATGGCAAGCGATATCTCCCGTCTGTTCCACGGTTAATAACAGGGCGTCGCTGTCGCAATCGTAGCGAATCCCCCGCAATTTCTGGAAATGGCCGGAAGTGGCGCCTTTATGCCAGAGTTCCTGACGGGAACGGCTCCAGTACCAAACCTCTCCCGTTTCCAAGGTTTTGCGCAAAGACTCGGCGCTCATCCAGGCCAGCATCAGCACTGTGCCGTCTAGATAGTCCTGGGCGATGGCGGGCACTAGCCCCTGCTTGTCGTAACGCAGGGACTCCAGAGGAATCGCGTCGGCGGGAATCATTGGTTTATCCATGAGCCAATAAAAAATAAAGTCCCCCGATGAAAAATGGGGACTCGACGGCAAATTATCCGCGGCCAACCCAGAGAGAAGCGCCGAACTAGAGATATTTTTCTAAGGTTTGGGCCAGGGTGGTTTTGGGAACGGCGCCGACCACCATATCGACCCGCGCTCCCCCTTTGAAAATCATCAGGGTAGGAATACTGCGGATACCGTACTCACTAGCGGTGTTGGGGTTTTCGTCGGTGTTGAGTTTGACGACTTTGACTTGACCGCTGTACTGCTGAGCGATTTCATCCACAACCGGGGCGACCATGCGACAGGGACCGCACCAGGGGGCCCAGAAGTCAACGAGGACGGGGATAGCGCTATCTAGTACGTCTTCTTTGAAGCTAGCGTCGGTAACTTGGGGGGTGTCACTCATAGGGAGTTCCGTAATCTTTGAGGATGGCATTGTCTAGAATACTACCATAGCGATAGGACGGCGCCTTGGATCGTTATCGCCCCTCTGGCTTAGCAATTATTTACTTTTGGCTGGGGGAGGAAGAGGGCAAGGGCGCCGCTGGTCGCCTAGGGGATGAAATGAATGAAACTGGACAAGTTGTTCACTCTGGAGAGGGAAACCAACCGGTTCTGAGAATTTCCGCCTGGGTGAAAGGGCGCTCTAGGGGCAAGACAGAGGAGGGAAGATTGGTTTCCTCAATGGCTTCTTTCCTGGCTTCCTGATAACACTTATCGAGAACATCCTCCGCAAAAGGCTTGAGGCTTGGACTGTCCTCCATAATGAGCCTTAGCTGTAGTCTTTGCTCCGTGATGGCGTCGATCCAGCTATTACTCTGTTTCTCGGGCTGATATTTCCACTTCAGCAGATGGAGCATAAGGACGATTAAGCGGCTCCGTACTTCCCGTCTGTTGTTTCGTCCCATTGATTCGATCTCTTCAATCAGGTTTTCTAGGTCTAAGGCCCCGAAGTCGCCAGCTTTTAGGGTTTTGGCGGTTTCTTCAATCCAAAGGTTGAAGTCGGCTTCGTAGAGGGCGGGAGTCATGGGGTTTCTCCTGAGTTGGGGGATGAGAGCAAACAAAAAAATTGATAAAACTGAGACGCTTCCAGCGCCGCAATCATGATCTTTATCGCAGGGGAGTCCTGAAAGCCAAATCTCTGGGGGCGGGATTAATAGACGGGTTTGTGACCGAGACCCTGCCGGTTGGTGATATTTTAGCGTCTATCTAGTTTTAAACTGGGTTTTAAATTTGACTCCTTTGAAATCAGCGGACTAACATGACAATTTCTAAGTTTTCTTCTTTAACCCTGGGATTGCTTCTGGCGTTCTCTCCCGCCCTGGGGGAACTATCGGCGCCGAGACGCGCCTTCGCGCAAACAGCCCCCGCGCCGCTTCCCTCCCTTCCCAGCGGCGCTCAGATTAAAATCGACGGCTCCGAAGGTCTCCAAGTTATTACCGAAACCCTCAAGGGGGGCTTTGAAAAACAATATCCCGGCGCGACGGTGAACAGCGCCC
>JAYKIZ010000085.1:0-4289 GCA_035285965.1 Cyanobacteriota bacterium
AAATGTCGGGGAAGATAAACAAAGCCGAGATTAAGGTTGGCTAAGCTCTCCTGAATTTGCTCTAGGGAAAAGAAGCGCCAATCCACCCCCAAACAGCGCCAAAGATCAATCAGGGGAACCCCTTCCTTCGTGGGCATTCGTCCTCCGCCGTGTTGGAGAACCGGACAACCTGCGGCGGCTACGAGTAAGGCGGTTAAAGGACTGAGGGGGAAAGTCCGGTCGCGGCCGTCGTAGGGTTGGCTGAGGATCACGACCGATTTACCTGAATCTAACGCCGGAACCTTCGGCCCTAATTGGTCGTAGGCGTCCAACATTCCCGCCAACTCCTCCCCTGTGGGGCGCTTGATGCGGTGGGCGATTAAAAAAGCGCCGATTTGGGCCGGCGTCGCCGTCTGGGTCAACATCAGGGTCATGGCGTCCGCCGCTTCCGCCCGGCTCAAATCCTTACTGGTATGGGCGCCGCTCCCAATTTTTTTCAGATACTCGCGAAATTGTTTGCTCATAGCTTTTGCTCATAGCTTATGTATTGGGTTCCTCGATTAATTCCCTGATCGCAAAAACCAACCCCAGTATACTGGGCTATTCTCAACGAGGAACCCTATTTTCTATGCCCCCGAGGTTCGCTTAGGGAAAATTCCTGTTATTGAGCAGGGATGATAACGGCGCCGTTCATCCTCGGGCAAAGGGTTTAAACTGGCAGATATCATCTCCGCTCCTACCGTCGCCGCTATGATTGCCCTTGCTGAAAAGCCCCTTGCGCCGACCCTGGCCGATTTTCAAAGCAACCCCCCGGAAGATCAAGAATGGGTTGAGGGTCGGTTTATCGCCAAAAACAACATGACGATTCTCCACAGCAAAGTTCAATCTCGTCTAGCCCGACTTTGGGGCAACTATATCCTCGAATCCGGCCAGGGGGGAGAAGTCTATGTTGAATTGCCCTGTATTACCACCGGACGGGGACGCCGACCCGACGTCTGTTACGCGACGGCGGAATTAGTGGCCCAATTTGGGCGAGAAACAGTTCTACCCCAGAGTCCGAGCCTTGCGGCGGAAATTGCCTCTCCCAACGACAGCGCCGAGGAGTTATTCGCCAAAGCCGCGGAATACCTAGCATCGGGTTGTGGAGAAGTCTGGCTGGTTTTTCCTGAAAGCCAGCGGGTCTTAATTGTGACAGCCAACCAAACCCTCGCTTTACAGGGGGAGGACAGCCCTCACTGCCAACGGTTTCTCGTCGGTTTTCAGGTTGCCCTGCCCAGTCTGTTCAGTTAAAAGAATGAGCGATTCTTCACTCCCAAATTTCGCAGGACAAATCCCCCGCCTTTTGGGAAAAGCGGATATTTTCGCCGTAATCCACCGGGCAATCAATCACCGCCGGCACGTCCTGGGCCAGCGCCGTCTTCAGGGTGGGAATTAAATCCGCCGCCGATTCGACCCGGTAGCCCTTGAGACCCATACTTTCGGCGAACTTGACAAAATCGGGGTTGCTAAAACGAATAAAGGAAGAGGAGCCAAACTGATTAATTTGTTTCCACTCAATTAAACCGTAGCCATTGTCGTTAAAAATCAGGGTCACAAAGGGCGTGCCTACCCGGAGCGCCGTTTCCAGTTCCTGGCAATTCATCATAAAACCGCCGTCCCCCGTTACCGCCACCACCTTCCGGTCGGGGTAA
Source organism: Cyanobacteriota bacterium (assembly GCA_035285965.1). Taxonomy (GTDB): domain Bacteria; phylum Cyanobacteriota; class Cyanobacteriia; order Cyanobacteriales; family Microcystaceae; genus Synechocystis. The sequence continues at coordinate 1,671 of JAYKIZ010000085.1, forward strand.
ACCAACTTGGCCGCCAAAGCACCGGGAATGGCGATGCCCATGGCGGCGAAACCGTTGGAGATTAAACAGGTGTTGGGGCTGTCGCAGTGGTAATGGCGGGCCATCCACATCTTATGGGCGCCGACGTCGGAGATGACAATATCCTCGGGGCCCATCACCTGCCGCAGGTCGTAGATTAATTTTTGGGGTTTGATAGGAAACCCCTGATCCTGAGCGTACAGTTCGTACTCCTCTCGAATCTCCGTCCGTAGAGAGACGCCGAAGGGGGCGGGCTTGCCCTGACGGTCGGCCCGTTTGAGGATATCCAGCAGGGAATCGGAGATATCCCCCACCACTTCCACCAGGGGAATATAACTGCTGTCGATTTCCGCCGGGGTCATGCCGATGTGAATAATGGGCAAAGTCCCCTCGGGATTCCATTTTTTGGGGGAATATTCAATTAAATCGTAGCCCACGGCGATGACTAAATCGGAACGCTCAAAGGCGCAGGTGATATGGTCTCGCTGTTGCAGTCCCACAGTCCAGAGCGCCAGGGGATGGGTGTAGGGAATCACGCCTTTGCCCATAAAGGTATTGGCCACTGGAATATTGAGCACCGTGGCAAACTCCGTCAGCGCCTCGCTGGCGCCGGCCCGAATGGCGCCGTTCCCCACCAGAATTAAGGGATTTTTAGCTTTAGAAATGGCGTTGGCTGCGGCACTCAGGGTTTTAAAGGCCGCGTAAACCTTTTCCTGATTGTCCCGACTAAGGGGGCGCCCCTCCACCGGCATGGCGGCGATATTTTCCGGCAAATCAATATGGGTGGCGCCGGGTTTTTCCGATTGAGCCAGTTTAAAGGCTTTGCGCACCACCTCCGGGGTGATGCTGGGGCGGACAATTTGCCGGTTCCATTTGGTCACCGGGTTAAACATGGCCACTAGGTCTAGATACTGGTGGGATTCGATGTGCATCCGGTCCGTACCCACCTGACCGGTAATGGCCACCAACGGCGCGCCGTCCAGGTTGGCGTCCGCCACCCCGGTCATTAAATTCGTCGCCCCCGGCCCAAGGGTGGAGAGACAGACCCCCGCCTTGCCCGTCAGGCGTCCATAGACATCGGCCATAAAGGCGGCGCCTTGCTCGTGACGGACGGTAATGAATTGGATGGAAGAGCGCTTTAAGGCTTCGAGGACATGGAGATTTTCTTCCCCGGGGAGGCCAAAGATGTACTCTACGCCTTCGTTCTCAAGACATTGAATCAGCAAATCGGCGGTGTTCATTTCCCCCATGGGTGTTCTACTCTCCTGGCTGGGATCGGGGCGGTTTGTTTTTAGGTTAATCATCCCTTTACCTAGGGTAACGAAAAACCGGTTCTTTCGGCGGACTCTTCTAGGCCTGGGTCAGCGCCGCGAAGTTGGCGAGGATCTGTAAACCCAGGCTGGCGGATTTTTCCGGGTGAAATTGGGTGGCCATCAGCGTCCCCTGGGCGATGGCCGCGGTCACGGTTTGTGTCCCGTGGGTCACCGTGGCGGCTTGAACCTGGGGATCTTCCGGCGCCGCATAGTAGGAATGAACAAAATAGACCTGGGGTTGGGGCGGTAGGTTCCGCCAGAGGAGCAAATCCGGCTGGGTTAGGGTCAGGGCGTTCCAACCCATGTGGGGAATGGTCAGCCCCGGCTCGGAGCGAAAGCGCCGGACAACGCCGGGAATCAAGTCTAATCCCGGTTCTTCACCTTCTTCCGAGGAACTAAAGAGAATTTGCAACCCTAAACAAACGCCGAGAAAGGGCTTGCCCCCCAGGGCGATCTCCCGCAACGGCTCCGTGAGGCGGCGCTCCCTCAGATGGATCATGGCGGGGTCAAAGGCGCCGACGCCCGGCAGAACCACCCCGTCCGCGTCCGCGAGAACCTGGGGATCGGCGGTAATTAGGGGGCGGGCGCCGACGGTTTCCAGTCCTTTACAGACGGAATGGAGGTTGCCCATGTCGTAGTCCACCACAGCGATGGCGGGAGGGGTCATAGTTTTGAGCTTCAAAAGTAGAGGGGATTTAGGGAAAGCCCCCCTAGCCCCCCAATTCTGGGGGGAACCGGACTCAAAGTCCCCCAAACTTGGGGGATTTAGGGGGCTGATTGACTCTTAATTAAACATCTTCTCAGGGATTGTCCGCCAGGGGAGAGGACGGAGTCTTCTCCTTTAATCGCTCCTGAAGTTGGAGCAGATTTAGTCGGGCCGGCTCAAAGTCCGGCGCCAGCCGCAGGGACTCTTGGTATTCCCGCAGAGCGTCCTGGAGTCGTCCCTGTTCTTGGAGGGCTAACCCTAAACTATTGTGGGCCAGGGCGTGGGCGCCGACGGGAATGCCCTGCTGATCCGGTTGCGCCAAGGCCTGACGGTAGTAATCGATGGCTCGCTCAAAGTCCCGGCGCTGGCTGTAGAGATCTCCGAGGCTGGTGTAGGCGTAAACGGCTTGGGGATCGATGGCAATGGCCCGGCGCCAAAATTGGATCGCCTGGGGAAAACGCTCTTGTAAGTAATAACCTTTGCCGAGCCAAATATAAGCGTCGGCGTTTTCCGGTTGCAGTTGAATAGCCCGTTGAAAGTGGGTCATGCCGAGGCTGACTTCGCCGACGGCGTAGCGGATCA
>JAYKIZ010000086.1:0-6090 GCA_035285965.1 Cyanobacteriota bacterium
CCCTGAAGTATCAGGATGCCCGTTTTGAAAACGCCTCGGTGGAATTTGACGAAGAAACCCTGGCGCCCACCTACCGTCTGCTCTGGGGCATTCCGGGGCGCTCCAACGCCCTGGCCATCGCCCAGCGCTTAGGTTTGCCCCAAGGGATTTTAGATCAGGCAAAAGTTCGTCTCGGGGGATTGCGGGAAGATGTGAACCAGGTCATCGCCGGTCTGGAAGAACAGCGCCGGGAACAGGAGGGCAAAGCGGGGGAAGCCCGGCGCCTGTTACAGGAAACCGAGGCTTTCCATCGGGAATTGTTGGCGAAATCCGAGAGCTTGCAACAGCGGGAACGGGAACTGAAACAACAACAGGAGGAGGAAGTCCAGCGGGCCATTCTGGAGGCCAAGGCGGAAATCGCCCAGGTGATCCGTCAACTGCAACGGGGAACCCCCACCGCCCAGGACGCCCATCAAGCCACCCAAGCCCTGACCCAAATTCAACACAGCCAGAAACCGGCGCCGCCGCCCCGGGGCTATTTACCCCGAATCGGGGAACGGGTGCGCCTCGCCAATCTGGGGCAAACCGCGGAGGTGACGAGTCTAGAGTCGGGGGAAGTCACCGTTAAATTCGGCTTGTTAAAAATGACCCTGCCCCTGGCGGAAATTGAATCCCTGGACGGTAAAAAAGCGGAGCCGCCGCCCCCCAAACCGGCGCCGATGCCTCCTCCCCCCCAAACGCCCAAGGCGCCGATCCTTCTGCGGAGCGAAAAAAATACTATTGATCTGCGTGGCAGTCGGGTAGAGGCGGCAGAATCTCTGTTGGAAGAGGCCATTCGCCAAGCCAACGACTTCGGCGCTCTTTGGATTATCCACGGTAAGGGAACGGGCAAATTGCGGGAGGGGGTTCAGGCTTTTCTAGACCGTCATCCCCAAGTCAAACGCCATGAACTAGCCCCCCGGGAGGAGGGCGGCGCCGGGGTGACCGTGGCGTTTTTAAGCTAGGTTGGTCAGGATGCCAATGACCGGTAATCGAAGTTCCTGGGCTTTTTTCACCGCCTGAACGGCCTTATTCAGGGGCGTTTTTTGCAGGCTAACGGTAAAGATCAAACCGTCGGTGTGGCTGGCGATGAAATAGAGGTCGGTGGTGACGAAGAAGGATGGCAAGTCGTAGAGCACTAAATCATAGCTGGCCTGAAACTCCGCCATTAAGTATTGGAAATCCGGCGACCAGAGGGGAGTTAGGGGGGTTTCCTGACCGGCGCTGACCAAATGGAGGTTGGGATGGGCCGGGAATTTTTGCAGAACCGACTCCAGCGCCGCTTCTTCCCCGAGCAAATTTTTGACGCCCGGTTGACGAGTTCCCCCCAGCCACTGGGTAATCCCTGTGCTTTGGGTTTGCAGATCCACCACCAGAACCTTACGACCCTGACTGGCGGCGGCGATGGCCAAATTGAGAATCAGGGTGGATTGACCGTCCCCGGGTTGAATGGCGGAAATCACCAGGGAACGGAGCGCGGGAGAGCGGTAGAAGAAGGAAAGCTCGGCGTAGATATCTTCAAACACTCCCGGAATGGCCACAAATCCCGGCGCTGGCAAAGGCGGGGGCATACGGCCGTTAGCGGCTCCAGGGTCGCTCTCTCCTAGAGGCTTCCCTCCTAGCAGGGCTGTGGCGGCGCCAGCGCTGACCGACGTCGAATCTTCCCCTTCCCCGAGCAAAGCTTGGGCCGGCGCCGCCGATTCCTCCAAAAGCAGAGCCGTCTTGGCCGCTTCAAGGCTGGGGGACTGGCGTAGGGGAGCCAAGGGCGTGCGGGGCGCCAGATGACGATAGACTTCTCCCACCAAGGGAATCCCTAGCAGATCCTGCGCATCCGTCGAAGAATAGAAGACATTGCGGGCTTTTTCCCACAACAGCGCCAGTAAGGTCGAGAACAATAGCCCGCCCCCTAGACCCGCTAGGAGCAACTTAGTCCGAGCCGGCGGCTCGCCAATAGGATTGCCCCGCTCGTCCGTGGGCACCTGAGGTTTGGAGATCACCTGCCAGGGGAGTTCCTGGGACGCCTCCACCTTTAAGGTTTCCCGTTGGAGGAGAAATTTATCGACGATTTGCTCATTAAGGGTGATCTCTCGACTAATAGCTTCGTATTGATTGATCACCTTGGGCAAATCCGCCGACGACGCCTCCAGTTGCTTAATTCTCATCTCTAGGGGAGGAAGCTGGGATTGGAGACTTTCCAGTTGGGTTCTAGCCGACGTCAATTGCTTAATCAGCTCCAGACGGGTGGGGTCTTGCAAATCAGCGGCGCTAGAATTGGGGTCAATGGGGGTCCGCACTTGACTGGCCAATTTTTGGTTGCGCTTGTCCAAGAGCGTCTGGAGGTTATTCCTCTGCTCCTTCAAGTTGAGCATTTGGTTGCTATTGTCCGTATAAACGGCGCTGACTGAAGCAATTTGGGCGTCGAGATCCTGAAGACGCTTGATTAAACTGAGACGCTCTTGATCTTGATTAATAATGGACGCCGAAACCGCTTCGTCCTCAGAGATTTTCAGTTCTCCTTGTAGTTTCTTAATGACTTCCTGTTGGGATTTAATTTGTTGAGCTAGGCTGAGGCGCTGGCCGGAGAGGGCGCTAATTTCCGTCAGCAGCGCCTCCTGTTTGGCGCTGGGATCGACGAGGGCGTAGCGTTGGCGCAGTTCCTTTTGTTGAGTCTTGAGGGCGGCCAGATTGCGTTGCAGATTGGGCAGTTGCTCGTCGATAAACTTTACTCCGGCCTTTAAACTGCTCTCTCGGTCTTTGGTGCTGTATTTGACAAACGTGTCCGCCGCCACGGTTAAAACCGCTTCTACTTCCTGGGCGCTGGGGGCGCTGTAGGTGACGGCAAAAATTTTGGTGGCGTCGCTACCCCGTTTATCCCGAATCCACTCGACTTTTAAATTTTCCCGAACTTCTTTAACGATAGCCGGCAGGGAGCGCTTATTTAAAATCTTGTTACTAAAAACATCCTGGGCAATTTGTTGCGCCATCCCCGGCCCCTGAAGAAAGGCCAAATTGGTGGGATAGTCTAGCTCCGTCAGATCGTTTCTTGACGTGCCTCCCCCCCGGGCGATGGTGGAGGGATCGCTTAAACGGGCCGCGGCGGTGATGGGTTCCACCAAAAGATAAAAGTTGCCTTTATAAGTAAAGGGCTGAAAAAAGGTGAAGACTAAACTGGCCGAAGCGCTCAGCGCCGTGAACCCAAAAATAAAGGGAGCCTTGCGCAAGAGCGAACGGATTAGAAGTCGCACCCGGGGAGATACCCGCTGGGGAGCGCCGGGACTCGCTTCTAGTTCCTCAAGGGGAGCTTCTAAATAACTCTCGGACACAGATTCTTAGGGGGGGGGTCAAAATTGTGTGTCAATTCTAGCGCCTCGCCTCTCAATTTATGGAGCGGGGGCTAAAGTTTCAGGTCGTCTCCGGGGGGGAAAGGCTCCGATCCCCGTCGCAAAACCCGCCACTGTCTTCCTTGCCATTGGGCTACGGTGGAGGGCTGACCGCTTCCGAGGGGATGATGGACAGTGGCTAGCGCCCAAACGAGGACGTCGGGAAAAACGACGGCAATCTCCGCCAGGGTTCGCAGGGGGGGAGCGCCGGATAAATTGGCGCTGGTGGTGGCCAAGGGGCCGGTTTGGGCTAAAAGGGCCAGCGCTCTAGGGCAGGCGGGAATTCTCAGGCCGATGGTGCCGTCCTGGCGGGGATTCAGCGCCGGGGGAACCTCGGCGGAGGCCGGTAAAACCAAGGTGACGGCGCCGGGCCACACTTGAGCCATGATTTGGCGCCACTGGGCCCGCTCTTCCTCGGCGCCGCCTAAATAGGGTTGAAAGGCCTTGGGGTCGGCGGCCATTAAAATTAAGGGCTTCTCGGCGGAGCGCCCCTTGAGCGGATAAATTTGCCCGGAGTGGAGCGGCAGAGCCGCCAGCGCCGGGACGGTATCGGTGGGAAAGCTAATAACTTTTCCCGCTAGAACGCCTTGAATTAAGGACGCGTCGTCGACAAAGGGCATGACGGGTTCGGAAAAGGGCGCAATGAACAGGGCCAGACCCTCCAGTATAATGACTCTCCAGGAACCTCGCCTCTTTCCCTTTTTTATCTATCCCGGCATGGCATGGTCAATACGGCGCTGATTCCCCCCGACTTAGGCCGACTGGAAAAAAGACTCCTCCAGCATCTTCACGGAGACCAAATTGCCCTGACTCCCCAGAGCGTTCACTGTCGCCTGGACGGGGAAACTCTGCTCGTCGCCCTCTATTTTGAAACTCCCCCTTTTCTGGAAAGCACGGCGATTTTCGCCTCTGCTCGGGATTGTTTAGCTCAAGCCGGCTTGACGGCGCTCTACAGACCCCAAATTTTTTTAGTTCTCGACGAAGAACTGGCGCTACGGGACGGCGACGTCAGCGCCATTCAGCCCCAGATCGGCGCCGCGCCGGATTTTAGCGCCCCGTCCCTAAGCGTTTCCCCCTCCGCCGAGGCGTCGGAGTCCCGGCGCGAGTCGGCTCTGGTTTGGCTCCGCCGCCATCGGCGGCCCTTGCTGGGGGGGTTAGGGGTTGGGGTTGCCCTCAGTCTGGGTTATGGCCTGAGCCGTCCCTGCGTTCTCGGCCCTTGCGCCCCCTTGACTCGGGCCGAAACCCAATTACAAACCGTCGGCGCTCTCAATACCCTGGAGACCTCAACGCCTTGGGCGACAGAGCTAGAGGTTCTCCAAGCGATTCCCCCGTGGTCCCCTTATTTTCAACGGAGTCAAGCGCTCCTCGAAGCCGACCAGCGCCGGCGCCGGGAACTGGATCTGTTGGTTCAGTCCAGCCATCTGGCCCAAGGGGCCCAGCGCCAGAGCGATAGCCGCCAAAGTCGGGAACTCTGGCATAGCAGTCTGCGGTTATTGGCCCAGATTTCTCCCCAAAGCCCGTTTTATACTCTGGCCATCGCCAGAACCCAGGATTACCAACGCCAACTACACCGCATCGACCAGCAGGTTTTAGCCCAACAACAGGCTAACTTAGCCCGCCGGCAGGGCAATCAACTGTCAACGCAAGGAAAACTCAAAGCGAAGGGAGCAAAGACTCTGACCGACCTGAAAGCGGCCCTTGAACTTTGGCGCCAAGGGTTACAACATCTAGAGCGGATTCCCCCCGAATCGGATCTCTACGCCCTCGCTCGACAACAATTGACCCTAGAACGCTCCGAATTTAAACAACTAGAAGCCAAACAAGTCTTAGAAAACACAGCGCAGAAGGCCCTTCAAGACGCTCGAAGTTCCGCCCAAAAAGCCGAAAGCGCCGCCAACCGTCGTCAATTCTCAGAGGCCCTTCGCCATTGGCAAGGCGCTCTAGACAGTCTTAAAACTATTCCTACCCAGAGTTGGCTCGGGCCTCAGGCTCAAACACTGCTAACCCGTTATCAGTTAGCCCAAAAGCAGAGCCAACAAGCGCTCCAGCGGGCGCTCCGCGCTCAATCCCTCCAGCGGAACCTGAAAACCCTTTGCGAGGGCCCGAGCGGTCTTTGTCGGTATCAAATTGAGTCCAAGAGAATTAAAATCGTCTTCCAGTCGGCTTATCTACAGAGGCTACAGCAGGCCGCTCAGGAGGGGGGCAAGGACGAGCAGGCCCAGCTCCTCCGTCATGTTCAGGCGTTGGAGCGGTCTTTGCAACAGATCAGTTATCAGGCAAATTTACCCGTAGACTTGTATCGAAGTTCTGGAGAGAAGATCGCTCGGTTTCAACCCAAAGGCGCGCCGCCCTAGAGGCTGTTTAAGCCGACCTCCAAGCGCCGAATGCCCCCGCTCTAAATTGCAATCATTGCCCAGTCCGGGGAAGATTTGGTCAGTCTCAATGACAACAAGTTTATCCCCAAGGCTTGGTTATTCAGGAAAAGACGGGGTGATATAGTCAAAGGAAAAGCTCGCCGCCAATCTCAGCAATAATATCGATGTCTAGTATCTCGCTTCTCTCTCCCCTTCAAAGAACCTTCACCATTGCCGCGAACGGTTTCCGGGAAGTGATCCGGGACCGGATTTTATACGTCATCGGCTTTTTCGCCGTTATTCTCGCCCTGGCTCTGCGATTATTGCCGGAAATTTCC
>JAYKIZ010000087.1:0-3400 GCA_035285965.1 Cyanobacteriota bacterium
GACGGATTTTAAGCCGTAGGCCCGGTCGCAATCTTCGAGGATTTGCTCCACCATCCGCTTACTGGCCGCGTAGGGGCTGAGGGGATTAATGGGATGGGCCTCCGTCATGGGAATAAATTGGGGCGGCCCATAGACGGCGCAGGTGGAGGAAAAGACAAATTTTTTAATCCCGGCGCTTAACATCGCCTCCAGTAGGCTTAAGGTGCCCGCCACATTATTGCGATAATACAGCGCCGGATTTTGCACCGATTCCCCCACGGCGATAAAGGCGGCGAAGTGCATTACGGCGTCGATGGAATACTGAGCGAAAATTTGCTCTAATAAAGACTTGTCCCGAGTGTCCCCAACAATTAACTCGGCGCCGAGGACTTCCATCAACTCCGGATGGCCGTAGGAGAGGTTATCCAAGACAATCGCGCCGTAGCCGAGTTTTTGCAGGGCCTTGACCGCGTGGGAGCCGATGTAGCCCGCGCCGCCGGTGACTAAAATCGTAGAGGAATCAGACATGGGGATAAAGCCTCATCCAGAGCACAGGGAAAACTATAGCGCCGCCGCGTTGCCGCTCCCAAACTAAAGTCGTAATTGGAGCACGCCGAGGGAAAGGTCTTGACCCTGTAAAAAGGGTTGCTCGAAGAAAGCCAACATATCTTTTAACTGGGGTTTCCCCTTCGAGGCTCCCGTAGCGCCCATGGCCACCAAAACGCCGCAATAACCCTGGGTGTCCCGACACCTTTGTTCCCATTTTTGACGGGCCGCCTGGTGAACGGAACTGTTGGGAGAAAATTCGCCAAAAAGATAGAGGTTCCCCGCCTGGGTGCGAAGAATCCCCAACTCGTAATTAAGACTATGGCGCTGGTCTTCGCCGGGATTAAAACATAGCCCCTGAATGCCCCCTTCCTGACGAAGGATGTCGATTAACTTTTCCGCTTTAGGTCGGGAGGTTTGGATAATCAACACTGGAAATCCGTCTCCCTGGGCTTCCACAATTTGCGGTTGGCAAAAGAGGCGGGGATGGCGGTGCAAGCTCTGACGAATATCCCAGGGCACCATCCCTAGACTGAGGAGGGCGTTGTCGGGAATCAGGTTATCTCGGATCACGACTTTTTCGGTTCGGAGGACGCTCTCTTCCCGTTCTTCCATTTGATTCAACAACTCCGCCGCCAGCTCCGGCAGAGTGCGCACCGTCACTTCTACTTTTTGACGGGGGTTGCAGGCGGAGAAAACGGCGTTGTGAGCCAGCGCCGGAATGGGATCCTCCTCTAACTCTTCAGCAAAGTCCTGAGAAAACTCAATGAGACCTTGAAGCGCGTAGGTCAAAACTTCGGCCTCTTCCTCGTCTAAAAAGGGGCGAATCCCTTCCAGGGGGTGGATACTCCCAAACACCGGTTGAATTTCCTCCGGCGATAACAATTCTAAGTCAGTCTCCTCTCCGTCCGCGGCCAGCGCCTCGTAATTCAAGAACCAACAATCTTGAGAGCAAAAAACCTGCTCTAGGTAATCCCCATCCTGATTGTCTAAAATAGCGGAGCGGAACTGCCGGAGCGAGTCGAGGGAGCGGTAAAAGATGACGCCAAATTCTTCGCCCAACATGCCCATGACGCAGGCGTACAAAATAGGGATATCGGGCCGGTTAATCTCCACCGCTAAAACATCGTGATCCGCCAATAACTCCCAGGGCGACTCCTCCCAAAGACTCCGGGCGAGGCGAGGCAAAATTTCTTGATAGGGCGCCGGCAGAGCGTCGGGATGGTGCTGGTTGGCGGTTTCAAAGTTGTGGAACAGTTCGTCAATCAGGGGCAAACTGGGAGCGTAGTCGATGGCGATGTCCAAATTTTGCAAAGCGCCCCGCAGAAAAAACTGGATTTCTCGGTTCCGCACCACGATTTTTTGAGGCCGGGCCGGCGGCGCCGGGGGTCGGGGCACTTCCATGGCCCGTAGGAGCGCCCGCACCACCACCTCCGGGCCGTTATCGGGAGCGACGAAATCTAGGGCCCGCACCAAACCCTCGTTGCCGTCCACCCAGAGGATACAGTCTCCCTTTTCGGCGCCGTTACTGGCCTCGGGGGGATTGAGGGGGCGGCGGTCTCCTTCCCAAACGCTGGGCAGTTGGGGCAGTTGTTGAATACGGTGGAGGGTGGAGGCGGGCAGAGAGATCATAGAAAAAAGGGAGAGAGGCGGGCCAGCATGGCCCTTATTTTAACGGTTCCGCCAACACTTGATAGACCCAAGCAAGGGTCGCCCAACGGTTGAGATTGAGGGTCCAAGATTCCGGCGCCGGGGTAAAAGAGGTCGGCGGCGGAGTCTGGGCTAAATCGGTTAGGAGAGAGCGAGTCCACCCTAGGGGATCGACGAGTTCTTGAATTTCTCCGGGGGCCCCCAACCCTTGACGACAGTTTGCCAAGGGGGCGGCGCTGAGGATCAAAAATAGCTCTCCCCAGCCAGGGGAGCGGGAAATCGGCCAGGGAAAAGCGCCGGGGAGAGTTGCCGCCGTTTGGGGCGCCAGCGGTTCCCCTGACCCCAAGAGAACCAGAAATTTACCCTTTTGGGTTAGACCCATGAGAAGAGAGTACAAGGGGACGGCGCCGCTATTTTGCCAACGGAGCTGGAGACGGTCGCCAGGGGCCAGGCGGGGTAGGGCGGCTAGAGTCGCCGGGGTCGGCGCCGAGGGGTTGGCCCGCCGTTGGCTTAGAGGTTGGGCGCCGGTGGGGAGTAGGCGCTCCAGGGTCGCGGTTACCCCGAGGGTAGAGGTCGCTTCATTACGGGTCAAACGCAGGAGCTTCAGCGCCAGCAGGGTATTCAGGCAACGGGGCAGTTCCCCCAGCGCCGCTTTAATGGCGGAACTTTTGGCGGCGCCGCCCTGGGGAAAGGCCGCGCCTCCGGCGCTGAGGAGGACATAGCCTCCGGCCGCGCTCTTGGCCAAAACGCAGTCCGCCGGGCCTTCGCCGCTATTAATCACTCGGCTCACGGCATCGACGCTTTCCAGAACGCCGGTCGCGTCCACCCGTTCGATGCGCTCTAAGCTTTCCCCCAGCGCCACCGTTAGACCTAGATTTTGGGGCAGAACTCGAGTGTACTCTTGAACTGAAGCTCCTTCTGGGTTGGGATCTAGGGGCCCCAGGGCAACGCCTTTATACCGGCGCCCGTTTTGCTCGGTAATTTCCACCCCGGTTTCCCCCAAACGGTAAAGAGAATGGGCTAAACCTTGGATTTGTAGATCCGGCAGGGCCCCCGGCAAGGTTAAACTCACGGACTGGCCATCGAATGGTCCGCGGGCTTGACCGGCGCTAGCGCCGAGGTTTCCCCCCGTTAAGGGAAATTTAATCCCCTGGAAGAGAGGCCGTTGACGATCCCCCAGCGCCGGAATCATTTCGTCCCCTAGACGGTTAAACACAAAGGTCAA
>JAYKIZ010000088.1:0-10824 GCA_035285965.1 Cyanobacteriota bacterium
CCGCCGCCGCGCCGTGCATGACATCGGCGAAGACTCGCAGTTTGCCCTGGGTAATGGCGGCCCGGATGGGTTCCACATTGACTTTGGCCTGCAACGCCTGGCAATACTTGGGCCAAGGATCAAAAGAGCGAATGACGCCGGGTTCCGGCGCCGGCTCAGCGTCATTGCCTAACCGAGCCTCGATTTGCCCCGTCACCTCTTCTCCCACGGAGCCGCCAAAGGCTCCCTTGACCTTTAAACCCAAATGGCGGGCGGGGTTATGGCTGGCGGTTAAGACCAAGGCGCCCAGCGCCTGTTCTTCGTAGGCCGCCCAACTGTAGGCCGGAGTGGGGGCGTAGTCCTGGGAGAGCCAGACCTCAAAGCCTTGGGCCGCCACCGTTTCCGCCACGAGACGGGCGAAGTTCTCCGCCATAAAGCGCCGGTCGTGGCCGACGATGATCAGATTTTTTCGCCCGGAACCGCCAAAGGTTTCCGCCAAGACCTGGGCCGCGACCGCCGCGACGCGAGCGACCCGCTCAAAGGTAAACTCCGCCCCGATGACCCCCCGCCAGCCATCGGTTCCAAACTTGATCGGCGCCGGTGTAAACCCCATAATGACCAGACTTCCCTGAGCCTAAAAACTGCCCCAATTTTACTGGATTTGGGACAAAAAGCCCCGCAAAACTGCGGTTTCTAGACGGGGACCGTAGGTAGTGACGACCTGGGCCGCCGCTAGGGAGGCCAGTTGACCCGCCTTGCCGTAGCCTAACCCCTGGGTGAGACCGTAGAGAAAGGCTCCCGCGTACATATCTCCGGCGCCGACGGTGTCCAGGGCCCGCACCGGAGTGGTGGGAATTTCCAGTAAGGTCTCGCCGTCAAAGATCAAAGAGCCTTCGGCGCCGCGGGTAATGGCGAAGCCTTTGGCCAAGGTTTTGCAGTAGTCCAGGGCTGCGGTCAAGTCCTCTGTTTCCGCCAGGGTCAACGCCTCTGTTTCATTGGCGAAGAGGAAATCCAGACCGGGGCCGATCATTTCCAATAATCCCTCTTTAAAATAACGGGTCATATTGGGGTCGGAGAGGGAAAGGCTGGTTTTAACCCCCTTTTCTTGAGCCAATTCCCGAGCTTGGATCGCCGCGGCTTTAGCGGTGGGAGAGGTTACCAAATAGCCCTCTAGGTAGAGATAGTCGGAATCCGCCAGCGCCTTGGGGTTTAACTCCTCGGCGCCGAGGCTGGCGGTAATCCCTAAAAAAGTGTTCATCGTCCGGTCGGCGTCCGGGGTAATCAGGACTAAACATTTCCCCGTGGTTCCCTCGGGTAAAGCGCTGGGCAAGCCCTGGCTGTCCTCTTGGTGGAGATTGGTTTCCAGCCCGCAGTCCCAGAGATCCCGCAGATAAAACCGTCCCGCTTCGTCGTCCGCCACCTTGCAGGAGTAAAAGCCCTTGCCCCCCAACTGGGCCAGCGCCACCATGGTATTCGCCGCCGAGCCGCCGCCGCTTTGTTTGCCCCGATGGGGCGCTAATTGGGCGATGAGTTCATTCTCCCGGACTTCCTCCACCAGGGTCATCACCCCTTTCTCAATACCTAGGGTCTGGAGTTGTTCGGGGGTAACGGTAAATTCCATATCCACCAGGGCGTTCCCCACTCCGTAAACATCGTACTTGCGTCCCATACTCACCTCAAAATATTTATGTCTCCCTAGTTATACCGCCCCGTTTCCCCTTGGACAACAGAAGTGAGTTTTTAACCTAGGGAGGGAGTTTCCGTCGGCGCTAAGACGTTTTCTCTAGAAAGATAGTCCTGTGGCTTGAAAACAACCATCCAGATTATGACAAATGAACTTTTGCAAGTGGCTTTTGCCGCCGTAACCGCTTTCGGAGCGACAAACCTAGACGATATCTTGATTTTGATGTTTCTCTTTAGTCAGGTTAACTCCAAATTACGATTTAGTCAGGTTAACTCCAAATTACGAGTGCGCCATATCATTTTGGGACAGTACTTAGGAATTTCTCTAGTTCTTCTCCTGAGTTTGCCCGGATTTTTGGGCGGATTAGTTTTGCCCAAATCGTGGACTGGCCTACTCGGATTTTTACCGATAGCGATAGGGGTTCATAAACTCTGTAAAACTTCAGATGACGACCTATCTTTTTTAACCATTGCCCCTCCCGTGTTTCAGCGCCGAAAAAAAAGGGGTTTTCATTTTTTATCTCCCCCAATTTGTAGTGTGGCTACTATTACTTTTGCTAATGGGGGCGATAATATCAGTGTTTATGTTCCCCTTTTTGCCAGTCTTAATCCTATAAAATTAGCTTTAGTTCTCGCCATTTTTTATTTTCTCGTTGGCGTCTGGTGCGCAATGGCTTATGGCTTAGCTTCCCACCCCCTGATTGGTAAACTCATGAATCGTAGCGGCAAGCATTTGATTCCTTTTATACTTATCCTCCTCGGTTTGTGGATTTTATGGGATAGCCATAGCTATGAACTATTGACATATTTTTAATCTCCTCCAAAACGGCTCCGACAAGTTCGGCAAACACTGTCAACGAAATAGAACCCCCTCGACGGAGGAACGCCTCTTGCATGCGAGATCACCTGAAAAAGGAACGCAATTATTTGTCTTGGGCGAGAACATCTCTCGTTGACAGTATTAAAAAGCGGTTTTGCTCTTTAGCAAACTATTTAGTTTTCGTAATCTAAATTTGATAATCATAGGCAAATACTTTAGCTTCTCGGGGTTTAATATAAACGGTTTGATTTAGTTTAGGGTTGAGCCGAAAAAACTGTTCTCGACCAAGATGAACAATGACTGAGGTTTGATCCAGCAAAAGTAATTCTACTTGAATCTCCCAGCCCAAATGGGTAATTCTTTTTACCGTTGCCTCGCTTGTATTACCATTGCCTTCACGGTAGAGATCAAAGTCGTGTGGACGAATAAAAACGGAGATGTCTTGGGAAGAAAACATATCATTGTTGTTAAGGAGAGTGGTTGAAACAGGAAGATCATTCACCTCATTATTATTAAAGAGGGTAGTTGAAACAGGAAGAACATTCACTTCCCCAATAAAACTCATCACAAAAGGCGTGGCGGGATGATCATAAATATCCGCCGGAGCGCCGATTTGCTCGATTTTACCCTGATTCATGACCACAATTTCGTCCGCCACTTCCATCGCTTCTTCCTGATCGTGGGTGACAAAGACGCTGGTTAAATGAACCTCGTCGTGCAGGCGCCGCAACCAAGCCCGCAGTTCTTTACGAACTTTGGCGTCTAGAGCGCCGAAGGGTTCGTCTAGGAGCAAAACTTGGGGTTGAACCGCCAAGGCCCGAGCCAGGGCGACCCGTTGTCGTTGACCCCCGGAGAGTTGGGAAGGATAACGGTTGCCTAACCCCTCAAGCTGAACCAGGGCTAGCAGTTCCTCCACTCGATTTTGAATTAAGCGAGCGGGTTGTTTGCGAATTTCTAAGCCAAAGGCGATATTTTGGCGAATCGTTAAATGTTTAAAGAGGGCGTAGTGCTGGAAGACAAAACCAATGTTGCGTTTGCGAATATCGACATGGGTCGCGTCTTGACCGTTGATAAAAACCTGTCCTCGATCCGGCGCTTCTAAACCGGCGATAGTGCGTAACAGGGTAGATTTTCCCGAACCGGAAGGCCCCAAAAGAGCGACCAGTTTACCATCTTTTACCTCTAGATTAATATCGCTCAAGGCTTGGAAAGAGCCAAAGTTTTTAGCGACGTCTTTGATAATAATGCTCATGGTTTTTCCTTTAAATAATTTAAGCAGGATCTGTTTTTGAAGCGTTGGGCTTCGACTACGCTCAGCCCTCAAGATAGACTTGAGTTAAGGCATTTAGACAAACAGATTAGGATTGATGATGACCGGTTTTACGCTCTAAAATTTCCTTGAGAACCAAGGTTACCGCCGCTAATAGAGCCAGAACAACGGCGGCGCTGAAGGCGGATTCGGTTTGGTAGTTTTTGTATTCTTGCTCGACAAAAATAGGCAGGGTGCTGGTTTCGCCTAAAATACTGCCGGAGACTACAGAAACGGCGCCGAATTCTCCCATGGCTCTAGCGTTAGTCAAGAGAACGCCGTAGAGCAAACCCCAACGGATATTAGGTAAGGTGACCCGCCAGAAAATTTGCCAATCTTTAGCGCCGAGAATACGAGCGGCTTCCTCTTGCTCTGGCCCCATTTCTTCAAGGACGGGAATCACTTCCCGAGCCACAAAGGGTAGGGTGACAAAGATGGTGGCGATGACCATGCCGGGGAGGGCAAAAATCAGGGTAATGTCCCTAGCATGGAACCAACTGCCGATCCAACCTTTTTGACCGTAGAGGAGGACGATCATTAAACCCGCCACGACCGGAGAAATGGAAAACGGCAAGTCTAGAACGCTCAAAGCCAAAGCTCGACCGGGAAACTGACGGCGGGCTAAGACCCAAGCGGCGCATAGTCCAAAGACGGTGTTTAAGGGCAAGGTAATGAGGGTAATCACCACCGTTAGCCGCGCCGCCGACTGAAAATTAGGATCTTGCAGCGCCGTCAGAAAGGGATCTAGCCCCCGATGGAAGGCTTCGTAAAAAACGGCGATGGCGGGTAGCGCTAACACCAAAACGAGATAGACGACAGCCGCGCCAATGAGGAAAAATTTAGGTTTAATCCAGCGCATAACGACGTCCCCATTGTTGTAAAAGATTAATGGCCAGGAGCAGGAGCAAGGAAACCATCAATAAAACGGCGCCGATGACCGTGGCTCCGGCGTAGTCGTATTCCTCCAGGCGCTCAAACACCAAAACCGGGGCGATTAAGTCCTGGAACGGAATATTGGAGGCGACTAAAACCACCGACCCGTATTCCCCCACGGCCCGGGAAAATCCTAGGGCGATTCCCGTTAAAATCGGGGGCAAAAGGGGCGGGAAAATGACCCGCCAAAAGGTCTGCCATTCCGTGGCGCCGAGGGACCAGGCCGCTTCTTCCGCCTCTTCTTCCAACTCCGCCAGCACCGGCTGGAGGGTTCTAACCACAAAGGGTAACGAAATAAACACCATCGCCACAAAGACCCCTAAACGGGTGAAGGCGATTCTGACGCCAAAGGGCGCAAAGAATTGACCGACCCAGCCCGTTTCGCTATACAGCGTCGCTAACACTAAGCCCGCCACCGAGGTGGGTAAAGCGAAGGGTAAATCCACCGCCGCGTCCAGAATTTTACGCCCCGGAAATTGATAGCGAATCAATACCCAAGCCACTAAAGTTCCCAGAACCCCGTTCAGCGCGCCCGCTAATAGCGCCGTGACAAAGGTGACGTTATAGGCCGAGAGGGCCACGTCCGCGGTGGCGATGCGCCAAAATTCCTCCGGCCCCAAAGTCAGCGATTTAGCGACCAGCGCCCCGATGGGTAACAGGAGGATCAGAAGTAGGTAAACAACGCTCAGCAAACCCGGCGCTGAAATCCGGGAAAGGAGCGTTACGCAAGAAGCCCAGGGATCTGGCCCCGGTCTTTTGGGAAAATCGGTCATTACCATCCGTCCGGCTCCGCGTCTAGCACTCGGATATTCAACTCCGATAAATAAATCAAGGCGTCTTGGATGGATTGCTCGGCGCCGACCAGAGAAAGCTGAAACCAGCCGCTGGCGCGACCGTTGCCCCCTAAAACCGCCGCTAGGATATTGACGTCTAAGTTAAAGCGCTTGGCCAGTTCGGAAATAATCGGCTCCTGATGATACTGGTTAGGAATTTCTAGGTGAATCTTCGTTTGCATTGAACGGTCGGGATCGGCGCTGGGCAGTGGAAACAGTTGAGGTTTAAACATGGGTAATACTGAAAAACCGGTAAACTCGCATCGGCTTAGAGCCAAGATTTAAAGGCTTTAAAAGTCATTATTTCGCCTTAAAAATTTGGTCAAAAACCCCTCCGTCACTAAAGAATTTATCCTGAACTTTTTGCCAACCGCCAAAAGCGCTGATGGTATACAACTTGGGCACTTTAGGAAATTTACCGGCGTATTTCTGGGAGACGGCGCCGTTAACGGAACGAAAACCCGCCTTGGCGAATTCTTCTTGGGCTTCAGGCGTGAAGAGATATTTAGCAAAGGCGGAGGCCACCGCTTGGGTTCCTTTTTTATCAGCGTTTTTATCCACCACCGCCACCAAGGCGTCAATGGAAATATTCACCGGCGGAATAATATAGGGTTCCTTCGCGCCTTTAGCCTGAGCCAGTAAAATCTCATTTTCATAATTGAGCAAAACGTCTCCTTGTTTTTGCTTATAAAAGACGTCCGTGGCTTCCCTCGCGTCCTTTGCCAGCACGGGAACGGCGTTATACACCTGGGTGGTAAAGGTTCTCGCTTTCGCTTCCGAGCCGCCGGTTTGGGTGACAGAACCCCAGAGACCCATAAAGTTCCAGCGGGCCACCCCGGAGGTTTTGGGGTTAGCGGTGATGGTTTTCACTCCGGGGCGGGCCAAATCCGACCAGCCTTTAATTTTTTTAGGATTGCCGGGGCGAGTCACTAGGGCGATGACAGAGCGAGTGACGACACCGTTGTTGGGGACTTCCTTTTGCCAACCAGGTTTGATCAGACCGGCCTGTTCAATCTTTTTAATGTCGGACTCTAGGGGCAGTTGGACGATATCCGCGTCTAGCCCGTCAATGACGGCCCGGGTTTGGGAGCCGGAGCCGCCATAACTTTGCTTAAAAGTGACGGTCTGGTTTTTCTCCTTTTTCCACTGGGCGACGAACTTAGGAATGATTTTGTCGTAGGCGCTCCGGGTGACGGCGTAGGACACCAGGGTCACTTCTAGTTTTTGCGGATTGCGTTGGCTCAACAGGGGAGCCGGGGCCAGTTGGCTGGCGATCAGACCGACTCCGGTCAGTCCCCCCAGGGACAACCACAAGACTGCTTTCATAGACCTCCATCCCAGCGGGATTCAACTGGGGGCGAATTAGAGAAAAAACTTAAAACATTTAGGATGCGAGTCATCTTAAAACATTTAGGATTCGATTGCAAGTAAATTTTGAGCGCGGTAGCGAACGATTCCCCCTGTGCCAGGATCAAAGCAAGGCTGGGCCGTCCTTCGGGGTTCCCGGTTGTTGTGATTCAAGCAGGCCTATGGCGCAACCGACACCGATTCCATCCTCCGGCTTGGCGGAGAAATTAATTCAAAAGTCTTACTTGTTTCAAGGTTTAGCTCCGTCAGCCCTGGCGGAGCGCCTCGCTCCCCTAGATCTCAAAATTGAAACCCTCTTTTCCAACCGCCCGGTTTACACCGCTTTTTTGCCCCAGCAAAATCTCGACAGTCTCTATGTGATGCTGGACGAGGGTTTGGTCATCACTCGCACTACCCCTTTAGACCGAATCATCGCCCTCAACTACGCCGGGAGTTGCTTTGGACTGCGGAGTCTGCCCTTTAGCTACGGGTTAGCCGCCCGGACGTTTCCCTGCTTAGTGGAAGCCTACAAGACCGCCCATGTTCTCAAAATTCCGGCGCCGGTCATTCAGGAGATCTATCAAGAGAGCGCCGATTTTCAGGAGCGCTACCGCCAACTTTTTGAACTCCAACAGAAATTTGAATATCATCTGCTCAACTGCGGCGCGTATCCGCCCCAGGCGGTGGCCAGTCTTCTGCGGGGTTTAATTTATCAGGAGCGGGAGTTGGGCCGCCAACCGAACTCTCAGGGTCGCTATATTTTTGATCTACCCGTGGACGTCATCGCCCGGGCCTGCCAGTTAAACCAACGCACGGTGGAGTTGGTCTTAAAGGGCATGGGACAAGTTAAGCTGATCGCTCCCTGCAAAACGGAAGGGGACGACGCGCTGGAAATTTTGTCCCCCGAAGGACTCAAGGAAGTGTACGGCGCCACTCGGGAAAAGGTCGCTTGGTGGCCCCTGCGTTAGTGAATCATGAACAAGCTCGTCGCGCAACGCGCCTGACGCCAGCGGCGCCGTCCTCAATCTCCCCTATAATTTGGGAGACATTTTACCCATTCAGCGCAATTGCCCATGACGCGGTTTTATTTCTTGGCTCCCTCCCTCTGCGGCGCTCTTGTCAGTCTGAACCTCCTGCCCCTCGGCGCTCTGGCCAACGCCCCGGCGCCGAGTCTAGACGATGGTATTATCTGCGTTGCCAAGGGCAAAGTAGAACAGGGACAGAGGCTTTATCTCTACACTTCCGTCATTGACGATGATTCCGTGAAGAAAAAAGAGCCGGTGACGGTGACCATTAACCAACTGATGGTAACGGTGGAGATGGACGAGCTAGTGGTTCTCGACGCCGAATCGGAGACGCTAACCGTGATCGACAGCGTCACGGGAACGCCCCCGCAAATGCAACCGTCGGGTCTAGCCTCTACGGTCTATCAGGGCGACAATACCTTTGCCGGCAAAACCGCCGCCGGAACTCCGGTGAGTTTTACCCTCAGCAAAGATTATCGGACGTTCCAAGTTAAGCATGGCAACGATTCCCTCAAGGGCAGTTGTCACTGACAATCCGCCGTCGACTCCCTAGGCTTGTTGCTAAAAAACGGCGCCGGCAGGCTCCCAGGACGCGTCTTCCTTGAGTTGAGACCGCCAGAGTTGATCCAGTTCCGCGGCGGGCATGGTCAAATACAGCGCGTCCCCCGATTGCAGTTCCGTTTCCAACAACGCCCAACTATGGAAAGTTTGTCCGCCCCGCTCTAGGTAGAGGGGCGCGAAATCCGCCCGACGGGCCGCGTCCTTGACCCGTTGCCCGCGGAAAGGATGGTTGGGGGTGATCAAGGTGGCCAGCGCCACCCAGAGCAAATCGTCCGTCATCCCATTACCTAAAATACGCCCCCCCAGCGCCGCGGCGGCAAAGGAGTAGGCCGCCAACTCCGAAGGACAGAGGACGGCTTCAAAGTCAAACACCTCCTGTACGGATTGCCCAAACTGGGCGTCTTGACAACGGAGCACCACCGGCAAGCGGGGCGCGAGGGACTGGGCTGTGAGGGCGATTTCTAAATTGACCGTGTCGTCGCTGGTGGTCGCTAAAATCGCGCGGGCGCGCTCCAGATTGGCGGCCTTCAGAGTGGATTCCAAGCGGGCGTCCTCCACAATCACCGGAGCGCCGAGGGAGCGGGCCTGATGGAGAAAGCGATTTTCCGGGTCGGCTTCGAGGACGACCACCTCATGGTCTTGACTGAGGAGTTCCTTGACAATGGCCATGCCCACGCCTCCCAAACCGCAGACCACATAGTGATGACGGGTGGGAACCCGAGCGGCGTCTAGAAATTGACGGAAACGACTGCCCAAAATAAAGTCGTTTAACAGAGCGTAACAAATGCCAATCACCCCGGCGCCGGCGATCATCATCAGCGCTGTAAAGACCTTAATCGCCGCCGGAGATTTTTCCGCCACTTCTTCCTTGCCTCCGGCGCCGGTGATCATGCCCACAGAAAAATAAAAGGCGTCCACCAAGGTAGTGTGTTGATTAATCCAGACGTAGGTAAAGGTGGCCGTAAAAATCATCAAAAATAGAATTAAACTCACCCAAACGACCTGACTGACATAACGCTGATACTGGCGGAGATTGGTGATCAGTTTCGTCCAGCGGAGCCAGAGGGAACGGCGCCGGGCTGAGAGCTGGGGTTGCCGGCCAATGATTAAATGATCCCCCAAAGCCAAGGTTTTACCCTCCACCACGGCGGAGACTAAGTCGATTTCCGACGCTTGAGGCAAGTAATAGATCAACATGCGACGGGGATCGTCCCAGAGTTCCCCTAGGGGTAGGCCCAACCAAGGATGATCCGCGTCGATGATAATTTCTTCAATGGGCCAGGTTTGGTCAAATAAGCGCAATTGCCCGATGGCCCGATTGCCCAGCGCCGCGAAGGCAAAAATCGGCGCCGCCAGCGCCGACACGCTTAAACTGACATGATCTGAGAGAGTTTGATCGACCCGTTGCCCTAGAGCGGGGTTAAAGAGGCGGTTAATGACCCGAATCTGGGGATTGAGAACCCGAGCCTGGGTGAGAACCGCTAAATTGAGGGCGTCATTCCGGGTGGCGAGGACTAAAGTTTGGGCGGACTGAATCCCGGCGGCTTGCAAGGTGGCGGGAGAATCGAGGCGACCGACAATAATCTGGCCCGGGCTTTCCTGGGGTAGGGGCGAATGGGAAATGCCCACCGCGTCGGCGCCCTGTTGTTTGAGTAGATTAAAAATGCGACGGCCCGTAGCGCCGAGGCCACAGACGATGATGCGGGGTTTCATGCTTTCCATCCTCAACGCGGACTAGAGCGCCGACTCTCCATCCTCTTAGAGATCCCGGCGCCGGGTCTGTAGCCAATCCATCTATTTTGAAGACTCTGAAGCCTGGCGTTCCCGAACGACGCGCCCCGGACTCACCCAGGACAGACCCTGCTGGGAGGCGGTGCCGATCATTACCGCCTCGGCGATGGGCGAACTGACGATCTGATCCGCCCGCCATTCCACAATAAAATTAGCGCCGACCCCGCCGGTTCGATCCTCCCGCTCCACCACCACCGCTAGGGAGGCCAGGGGCGCTAGAGCCACAGGGCGGTCTAGATAACGCCTGACTTTTTTGCCCCCGGAGTCGTAGTAATCAACGGCTTCAACGACAATGGCATGGGCAAGATCCGTATTGCGGAGGCTCAAGGTCGCCGCCAGTTGGAGCGTCCGAGCCTGATTCGTGTCATAGACCTCCGAATAGACCGGAACGTAAATAATCTGTCCCGTTTTTAACGCGGGCAAAGCTTCCGGCGCTAGGGGCGTCACGCCGGGCCTCTCCGTTAAAGGCGGAATTCCAGACCCATCCGGGGCGGCGCTATCGGAAACGGCGCCGCAGGCGGAGACCAAAAGCAAACAACAGCA
>JAYKIZ010000089.1:0-3310 GCA_035285965.1 Cyanobacteriota bacterium
CAGATTTTAGAGAGCCAAGGTTACGGCGCCGAGGAAGCCCAACGGCGGGCCCAATACCGGATTTTCGGATCCAAACCCGGCGCCTACGGGGCGGGGCTACAGGGCTTAATGGAAGCCCAAAACTGGCAAACCGACGCCGATTTAGCCCGGGCCTATCTGAACTGGAGCAGTTACGCCTACGACGCCCAGGGGGTGGGGCATAATCGGCCCTGGGCGCTGGAAACCCGTTTACAAAATTTGGATATTATTCTCCACAACCAGGACAACCGGGAGCACGACCTGCTGGACTCCGACGACTATTACCAATTCCAGGGGGGTATGACCGCGGCGGTTCGAGCGTTAACCGGCAAAAATCCCGCCCTCTACTTTGGCGATCATTCCCGACCCCGGCGCCCCCAGATAAAAACCCTGAAGGAAGAATTAGCTAAGGTCTATCGGTCTCGGGTGATCAATCCCAAATGGATCGCCGGCGCTATGCGTCACGGCTATAAAGGCGCCTTTGAGTTGGCCGCGACGGTGGATTATCTCTTTGCCTACGGCGCTACCACCCACTGCGTGGAAGACTATCTCTTTGAAGGCGTGGCCCAGGCTTACCTTCTCGATCCTGAAGTCCAAAATTTTCTCCAAACCCATAACCCCTGGGCCCTGCGGGACATGGCGGAGCGCCTGCTGGAGGCCCAGCAACGGGGCCTTTGGTCGGGGGTTGACCCGGATTTAATCGACCAATTACGGGCGTTGGCTCACGAGGCGGAAGGGGCGCTAGAAAATCAATCGTAGCCACAATGAATACCAAGACACCCTTTAAACAAATTTTAGATAACAGATGGCAGATTTCAGTTATTAACGCGCCGATTCAAAAATGAAGTGCGTCACCTGATACTGCTTGCTATGGTGGATCGTGAGCTTGCCGTCAATGAACTCGAAGATCGCCGAGTCGCCCGAAGCGTCGGAGATGGAGATGTGAACTGTGCCAAGCTCGCCGGTGGGAGCGGTGATCGGGACTGTGCGAAACTCCTCCTTGCGCAGGCCTTCGACTGCAAATTAAGACGTTATTGAGGCGCTAACTGGCCGAATAATTTAAAATCGGCGCCGTCCTTCCGATTACAAAGGACGATAGACCCGATAGTTAATCTGGGGAAAAATATTGTCCATTTTTTCCACATGGGTCAGCCAACCGGAATCA
The DNA here is from genome assembly GCA_035285965.1 of Cyanobacteriota bacterium. Taxonomy (GTDB): domain Bacteria; phylum Cyanobacteriota; class Cyanobacteriia; order Cyanobacteriales; family Microcystaceae; genus Synechocystis. The sequence continues at coordinate 1,184 of JAYKIZ010000089.1, forward strand.
ACCTCCCCCGCCCGGATATCCTCGTAGAGTTTCGTAAAGCGTTGGATATGGGAACGGGTGCGGCGCTCGGCGTAGGGTACCATCGTGCCGGTGCGCATGATAAAAGCCCAATCGGAGGACTGGGCGAGGAGCAACTCCCGCGCCGCTTGATTGAGCGCCCGCTCTTCTAGTTCGTCCTGGGCCTCCCGGCGACTGAGGTCGATCATGCGCTCGGCGGCCTTATGGAGGTGGGGATAAACCCAAGCGTTGGTATTATTGAGCCAATATTCGTGGAACCCCTTATAGCCCCAACTGGACTGGGAGGGGCGGCAGACCTGCTGGGTGGGGTTGCGGCGCAGGTAGTCCGAGAGATGGGTCATCTCGAAGCTATTTTGATCGTACCAGGACTTACGGAAGAGAAAATCAATAAACCATGGCCCCTCGTACCACCAATGCCCGAACAATTCGGCGTCGTAGGGGGAGACCACCAGGGGCGGGCGTTGCATCAACTGGGCCAAATTTTCGATCTGTTGCCCCCGGTTGTACATAAAGTTGCCCGCGTGCTCCGCCGCCTTTTCCTTAGCCCAGTAGGGATCATAGAGCGCCTTATCGGAGAGACCCGCCTGACGGGAGGTAATTTTGTGGTACTTGATGCCGATATTTTTACGCTGACCGTTGGGCATGACGTAATCTTTGATGTACTCATACTCCGCCTCCCAACCCAGATCCTTATAAAACTCCCGATATTCCGGGTCGCCAGGGTAGCCCACCTGGGACGACCAGACCTGTTGAGAAGACTCGTGATCCCGCCCAAAGGCCGCCACCCCGGTTTCCGTAAAGATGGGCGCGTAGGTGCCAAAGCGGGGCCGAGGACGGGCGTAGAGGATGCCGTGGCCGTCCACCAAAAAGTAACGCAGACCCGCGTCCGCCAACATCCGCTCTACGCCCTCAAAATAGGCGCATTCCGGGAGCCAAATCCCCTTGGGGTCCCGCCCGAAATGCTCGCGATAATGGTCGCAGGCCACCTGAATTTGGGCCCAGACCGCCTGGGGATACATCTTCATCAGCGGCAAGTAGCCGTGGGTAGCGCCGCAGGTAATAATATCCAGGTTATTAGAATCTAAAAAGCCCTTAAACGCGCCGACTAAATCCCCGTCTAGGCGCTCCCAAACCTCCCGAATCGAGGCGAACTCCTGGGCGTAATATTCCGCTAAATAGCGCAGATGACCGTTGTGCTCATTGTGGACAATTTCCTTCTCCACCAGTTCCTGCAATTTCGTCAAATGCTCCTCGTAGCGCCGTTGTAGGAGTGAGTCCCGGAGCATGGACACCAGGGGCGGGGTCATGCTCATGGTCATCTTGAAATCGACACCGTCCCGTTTTAAGCCCTCAAACACCCGCAGAAGGGGGATGTAAGTTTCCGTGATCGCCTCGTAGAGCCATTCCTCCTCTAAAACATAGTCGCTTTCGGGGTGGCGAACAAAGGGGAGGTGAGCGTGGAGGACGAGGGCGACATAGCCGAGAGCCATAGGATTTTCGCGCCGATGCGGGGTAAGGGGGAGGGGAAACTTAGCTGATTTTATCAGTGTTCCCCGCGCTTTTCGCCCTCACTTTCGGCGGCGCCGGCCCCTAGGGTTCCACCCGTAGGCGCTGGGTCACATAGGTCGTCCCCTCGTTGCTAATCAACAGCGCCGAGTACCATTGGGCGTTCTGACTTTTCGGCGCTTTGGCTCGTTTAAACAGTCCCCCCGCTTGCAGGAGTTCCAATTCCACCTTGAGGGGATTGAGGTAAGCCGAAGGGCGGACGGGTTGGGCGAAGGCGGCACCGGCCACCAGGGTTTCCCCCAGGGGTTCCGCCAGAATGACGTCAAAATCAAACTCCTGACCCGGTTTAACGCTGGCGGGGAGTTGCACCGCCACCTCCGGGGGATTAGCGCCGGCGGTGAGGGTGATTTTTTCCGAGAGGATAGTTTGTTCTAACAGTTGATTGCCGACATAGGTCTGTTTGGATTCCATCACCCCCGCCAGTCGGGCCGGATTGCCCTGCCATTGGCCAGTTCCCTCTAGGGTGGTTTGGGTCTGGACAATCAGGCGGTCTCCCGCCTGCTCCCAGCCGGTGATTTGAGTTTTGTAGGTTAACTCTGGGTA
>JAYKIZ010000090.1:0-8534 GCA_035285965.1 Cyanobacteriota bacterium
TAGGGGGGATCAATCGCCGCCGCCGACCCCTCCAGCCAACCCCGCAACGCCTCGACCTCTACCCCCAAACTAGCCGCCGCCGCCTTGAGCATTTCCTCGTCCTGAGTTTGCCGATAAAGCTCGCCTAACCGAGGTAAAGAAAAGGTTTCGGCGCTGTAATTGTCGTTAAATTCCGCCCAAATTTGTAAGGCTTGCAGATAATAATTTTTGGCTTGACTCAATTCCCCGACCCCTTCGGCTACGATTCCCAACTCGTGCAGGGTGTTGGCTTGCTCGTAGCGGGCGCCGTATTGGATATAGATCTCAAGGGCTTGTTGGTAGTAGCGCCGGGCCTGCTCCCATTCCCTCAATTTTTGCGCAACCATCCCCAACTGGTGCAGGGTGCTGGCTTGCTCGTAGCGGTCGTCGTATTCAATATAGATCTCAAGAGCTTGCTGGTAGTAGCGCCGGGCCTGCTCCCATTCCCTCAATTCTTGCGCTACTACTCCCAAATTGTGCAGGGTACTGGCTTGGGAGAAACGATCACTGTATTCAATAAAGATATCAAGGGCTTGCTGGTAGTAGCGCCGGGCCTGTTCCCATTCCTTCAATTCTAAGGCTACGTTTCCTAACTGGTGCAGAGTACTGGCTTGCTCATAGCGGACACCGTATTCACCCTTAATCTCAAGAGCTTGCTGGTAATAACGCCGGGCCTGCTCCCATTCCCTCAATGCTCCCGCTACCATTCCTAACTGGTGCAGAGTACTGACTTGCTCATAGCGGGCGCCGTATTCAACTTCAATCTCAAGGGCTTGCTGGTAGTAGCGCCGGGCTTCTTCCCATTCCCTCAATTTTTGCGCCACCATCCCTAACTGGTGCAGGGGGGCGGTTCGCTCAGAGCTGGCACCGTATTCGATATAGATCTCAAGGGCTTGCTGGTAGTAGCGCCGGGCATCCTCCCATTTCCTCAATTCTTCCGCTACTCTTCCCAAATTGTGAAGGGTGTCAGCTTGGGTCAAACAGTTGCCAATCTCTCGTTCTATCGCTAGACATTGCTGATAATAGGACTCCGCCTGGGAAAAGTCCCGCTGATCCAGAGCAAGCGACCCCAGATAAAACAAAGTATTGGCTTCCCCGCGCCGATTCGCCAACCGAGAGAACCGAGCCAGCGCCTCTTGATACATCTTTTGCGCTTCAGCAAACTGTCGCCCTTGGACCAGGGTTCTCCCTAAATCCTGATATATTTCCGCCAGTAGGGACAGATCTTCTCTCCCCTCCGCGAGTTTTAGAGCCTTTTGTAAATGATTTTTGGCTTGAGCGGTTTGGCGCCGGTTTAGGTAGGCGACGCCGAGCTGATGGTGGAGAATAATACAGGTATTGAGGTCTGTCTCTGTCGGCGCATGACCCGGCGAAGGGCGATAGTCCATCAATAAACTTTCCAGGAGCGCGATCCGCTCTGAGGACTCCGGTGCGGTAGAGACATCAAGGGGGCGCTCGGACTCTAGGGTTCGGGCTAGGGCGTAATCTTTTGTGGTTTGGGGCGTTTGGAATAAAAAGACGCCAGACCGCCAAGCCCAAAAATCCGGGGCAAACTTAGCCAGACGGGTGAGGGCGTAGTCGGGCAAAATAAAGAGAAGCGGATAAGGGACACTGCGTTTATAGGCGTCCCGGACAAAGTTGAGGTCTTGCAAAACCGGCGGATAGTCCCCGTCTAAATCCACCCCAATCGACTTTTCCAAGCCCCGGATTAACAGCGCCAATTTACGACCGGGATCGCGGGGTAGAGTCGGAACTTGCCGTACAATTTCGTCTCGCAAAAACCTTAAATCCGGTCGGCGGGAAAAATCCAAGACCTCGAATTGAATGTCCCGAGATTGGGGAGCGGACTTCAGCGCCTGAATCAAGACCTCGACATCCGGCGAGAAATTGACCTCGACAAAACCGAGGGTAAAGCCTTCGGCAAAATCCACAAAGGTTTCTAATTCCGCCAAGACTTGCCGGTTCAAGACCAGAAACTGACGGTCTTCCCGCTCAAGCGGAAAAAGATTGGGCGTCTCGGAGAGCGGTTTGGAAAGACTCACTTTGCCTCACGACGGGATTGGGATAATTCCAGCGATTATCTCCGTTGTATTCCAGCGCGGAGAGGTTAAACATGATCGACTGTCCGGTGGAATCCTTGGGAATATTTTTCTTTAAACAAACTTGAGCCAATACGGGGTAATGCTCGTCTGGAATAAACCGTTCAAAATTAAATTGTTCCTGTTTGACGGCGTAAATCAAATCCTCTGACGCGATTTTAGTATGACCCCGCGTACTGGCCGTCCGGCAGGCGACCCGCATCAGTTGCATCAGTTGCCGCACATGGCCACCGCTGGCTTTAGCTAAGTCCAGTAGTTGCTCCCGCGACTCGAACACGGCGCCGACATCGACCCGTTGTCCAATTAAACGGGCCATCGCCGCCAGCCCCGGTTGGGCATAGTCCAGATCGCAACCCTCCCGCTTGAATTCGTAAATATTCACCATCGGCATAATGTGCAGATTACCGAAATCCTTAGTCAGCCCTTTAGGAGAATAGACGACGGAGATGGGCACGGTATAGATCAGCGTGCAGTTTAACTCCTTTAACTGGGTTCCATAATCAAAAAATAAATGGTCGCCCACTTGGGGCGGAACTCGGTCTAGATTATCAAAAATGATTAAAAACCCCTTTGGATATTTTGCTTTGACTTTTTCCCCCGCGTCCCTGAGCAAGAGATTAATATCCGCTTTAAGTCGCGAAATGTCTTTCTGAAGCGTCTGCCGAATGGTGGTTTTGCGCTTATCAGACCCCTTAATCTGAGCGAGAAGTTTGACCAACAACTTAGCTAAAAACGGCGCTTCTGGCCCTAGAGTCGCTTCTGTGCCAACGCTGACGGAACTCTCCACAGACCGCTCATCTTCCTGGGTCACTTCCTTAAACCAATTCTCGAAATTGCTTAACAGTCTCGGGTCTAGCTTTAACTTGAGTTTACGAAGTTCAAACTCGACTTGCTTAATCACAATCAAATAGAGATCGGTATAGTCCGCGTCATTAATATCGGTTTCCTCATCGACTTCTAGATAAATCACTCGATAGTCCTGTTCCCACTGCTTCTGAACTTTTTTGAGTTCCGTGCTTTTACCGCATCCCCGATGTCCGGTAAACAGAATGGTGGTATATTCTCCAGGCTCTTGAAAATCTAGAATCGTATTAACGCCTTGAATCGCCTCCGTCCTACGCACCGCCGAGAGATCCACATAATACCGCTCAATAGCTTCGCCCACCAATGGCTCCACATCGCAGGCCCGAAAGGCGGCTTTCAGGGTGGTGGCGCGGTCAAATCCAGAAACAGTCATAGTCAAGATCAAGGCTAGGGCGACAAAATCACAAAATCAGTATAAGCGAGGGGACGTTGAATAAGTCAGGGCCGTCGAAGCTAAAGCCCAATCCCCGCCATACTGATCGAGCTAAGCGCCGGTTGGGTTGGATGAGCGCCGTCATAGACCGCCAGGTCAAACCAAAACGTGGTGCCGGTTCCCACCTCGCTCACCAGATGGATCTGGCTGTGGTGTTTCTGGACGATATTTTTGACAATGGATAACCCTAAACCCGTCCCTTCCAAAGTATGCACCCGGTTTTCCACCCGGTAAAAGCGCTCAAAAATGGAAGCTTGATCTTCCGCGTCAATGCCGATGCCGGTATCCGCTACTTCAATGCGAACTAACGGATCTTGCGTTTCAAGATGAGACTCTAGCGCATAGGCCCGAATCAGGATTTTGCCCCCGGCGGGGGTGAATTTGAGGGCGTTGCCCACCAGATTGGTCATCACCTGTAGGAGCAGATCGTAGTGCCCTAAAACAGGGGGTAGATTCTTTTCCAACTCTTGACAGAGTTGAATGCCCTTATCCCTGGCGGTGAGTTGGTAACTTCTTAAACTCTGCTCGATCAGAGGATGGAGTTCCACTGCGTCGAACTGATAGGTTTTGGCGGATTCCAAGCGGGAGAGATCGAGAACGTCATTCACTAAACGGCTGAGGCGGTCGGTTTCGTGGTTGGCGGTTTCCAAAAATTCTCGGCGCTCGCCTTCGCTCAGGTCTTCCCCAAACTCGCAGAGGGTTTCGATAAAGGATTTAATGTTAAATAACGGCGTTCTTAGCTCGTGGGAAACGTTGCTAATAAATTGACTTTTGGCTTCGTTCAGTTCCACTTCTCGGGTAATATCCTGCACCGTCATCACAATGCCTTTGAGAGTTTCTCGGGATTGGTCAAAAACTTGGGTCAACATTAAGCGCACCGTGCGGGGAATGGGTTGAGTCAGCGTCAGACGGAATTCTTCCGGGGCGAAGTTGTGTTCTCCGACGGCGCCGTCGTCCTGGGTCATTTCCCGCAGGGGCTGGGTCAGTTGGGCGGTGATTTCTGGGGGGAGGTGTTCTAATAAATTTTTGCCGCTAATGTCCTGACCTTCCCAGGCAAAGAGGCGCCGGGCCGTGGGATTCACCAGCAAAAGTTGCAAATTCGTATCAACTAAAACGGCGCCGTCGGCGATGGTGGAAACGAGGGTGTCTAATTTCGCTTTTTCCGCCGTCATCTCTTCAATATTTTGGGCTTCGTAACTTTCGAGGCGTTCCGCCATTTCGTTAAAACTGACGATCAATTCCCCCAATTCCCCCCCAAAGGGCAAACTAATCCGTTGTTGAAAGTTGCCCTTGGCGATATTTTTAACCCCCACCAACAATTCTTTAATGGGCTGAGTAATGGTGAGAGCGTTAAAGACGGCGCCGAGAATCACCATTACCCAGATAGAAATAAAGACGGCGATGGTGACGTCCCGCGTCAAGTTGGAAGAGTTGACCACCGCCGGGTTGGGATTGATGCCCAACGCCAAGACCCCCAGATAATGTTGCCCCTGATAGAGGGGCACAAAGACGTCTGTCACTTCGCCATTGGGCGTCCGGTGTTGCCGCACTAGGGGTAAATCCGTGGGGCTAAACTCCGCCGTCGGCAGTTCCAGGTGGCGCTCCAGAGTCAGAGGATTTTCCGGCGCCATTTCCGAAAAGGGCACCCCGAAGAAAATATTGCCCGCCTCGTCGGCGTAGATCATGTAACGAATATTGGACGTGCTTTCGTAGAAACGGGTGGAAAAGCGAGCCACCTCCGTCAGGTTGTGATCCGCCACCATCGGCGCGACGTTGGCCGCCAGCAGGAGACCCAAATCCCGGCCAAAGCGGGTGTCGATCATCTGGGCTTGGCGCTGGATGGTATTCACGGCCCAAAAAGTCAGACTGCTCATCAGCAGAGACACCACAAGGGTCGCCGCCGCCATTAAGCGGGTCTGGAGGTTAAACTCTGACCACCAACGATGGATCATCGTCAGCAGGTTAGGCAAAATCGACTGCATGGTAGGGACAAACGCAAGGCTGTCGGCGATAAAACGAGAATCGAGGATGGGGTCGTTTCGCTTAGAATAGCGGCAATAAGACTAGGGCGCCTAGATTTTCTCCGTTTTGCCTCCTCGACGCGCCTGCTCCGCCCCCTTTGTCTTAGCTCGACGCTCCTCCGTCGCCAAGGCCTTGCCGGGGACTGAGAATCTGGTTTTGTCGTTGCAGTTGTTCTAGCAAAGAATTACAGACGAGATCGCAGAGGGGGAAAATCACGGGATTGGCGATGCGGTAAATGACGTAAATGCCCTGTTGACTACGGCTCAGAACCCCGGCGCTGGTCAATAATTTCAAGTGTTTGGAGACGTTGGCCTGCCCCAGACCCGTGGCGTCGATAATTTCGCTGACGCTGAGGGGGCCGTTTTTCAAGGCGCAGACAATTTCCAGACGACTCACTTCCGAGAGGACTTTAAAAAAATCCGCGATTAGACTCAGCGCCGCCGGCGTAATCTCCAGAGAGGGGGGAGAAGGGACAGAAACAGTCATAGAGAATCGATTTCCCGCGGGGATAGAACAAAGTGTAAGTGTCGAGAGATGGGTTCCCTATCCCAGTTCCGTTCAGAACTGGACTTGAGACGTTTACCGCCTCCGGCGCTTAGTTTCGCGACCCCATCGCCATAAGGCTATAGCCTATACATTATACTGGCGGCGATACGTTGTGGCAATCTAATTTAAGGGTTTTAAGACCCTATTTGCGTAGATATTGAACTCATCGTTTTTTCAGTGGACTGGGATACGTAGTATCTTTTGAACAGCCAGCCTTCTGAACAGTCGGTCAGGTTTACGGAATCGCTACGCTCAGTTTTCGATTTCTAAGGGGTTAAGCCAGCGCAAAATTTCTCCCCGCAGGCGGTACAAATCTTGGGAAAGATTGCTCTTGAGCCATTGTCCCACGGCGTCCCAAGGGGTAAAAATCTCCCCCGGCGCCCATTGCAAATCCTGGGCCAGGGGCGTGAGGTGAGTTCCGGGTAAGGTTTGCAACGCCAAAAGGGATTGCAAAGAATCTTGAAACAGGGGCGGGAGAGTGAGGGTCTGGTCGATGTCGTCCTGGGTGAATTTGATCAGTAAATTACGACGCACCTGATAGCTTTGGCGAATTAATTTATTGGTGTCTTCCGGGGAGGGGGTAAATTCTAAACTTAAATCAGCGCCGAAACCCAATTGTTCCGGCAGTTGTCCCCGAACCGCTTCCCAGAGGCCGTCTAGTTTCAGTTGTTCCGCCTGCTCTAGGAAGGGAATGGCCCGTTTGACGGGGAAGTTATTAAAAGAAATGAGGATATTCCCCGCCCGCTCCACGGGGTAGGAACTGCCGATCAAGAGTTGAATTTTTGACCCCAAACTATGGCCGAGACCGTAAATGGGCAAGTAACCCTGGGGCAAGCGGTTTTGTTGGCGCAGGCGATCGTAGGCGGTGTCAAAACGGTTCAGCGCCTGTCGAGCCAGAGCCTGATGATCCAGACTATTGCTAAAGGGGGTGGCGATAATGGCGTAGCCCCGTTGTCCCAATTCGGTTAATAACCAGCGGTAGGCCAAATTCGGCGCCGTTCCCACAAAAGCGCCGCCTAAGAAATGAATCACGGCCCTGGGTTGGGGGGGAATCCAGAGCCAACAACCGGCGCTTTCTTGCCAATCCATCGTTTCAAGATCCTGTTGGGTTATTGGGGTTGGATACCGGTGAAGCGTTGATAGACGGAGGGCTGGGGCGCCAGTTCGACAATGGCGGCGGGTGGGGGGCTGGGAACCGCGCCGGCGGGCGCGTTATTTAAGTTTTCTAAATTGGCCGCAATTTGGGGCGGGATTTCCTGGGGCGCGGTCGCCTGGGGTTGATTGGGAGCGGGGGGCGGAGCGGCCGCGGCAGGCGCCTCCGGGGGATTGGGATCGTCTCCCACTTTACGGGTGACCCGTTGTCCGTACTGCTCTAGGGTCACGGTTTGATTACTGGTATTAATGGAGACCACCCGCACTAAACCATCCGCCAGGGTGGCGCCGGCCCGGACGTTTTTTTCTAGCAGGTCGCCCGGCGCTCGGAGAATAGCTACGGGAGAACCGGGGAAATTAATAATGCCGGTGACGTAAACTTCTCGGGCCTCCGTCGGCGGTTTGACGGGTTTAACGATCGCGGGGGAAGCTCCCTTGACGACGACCGTTCCGGGCGCGCCGGGTTGGGCCGGATTAGAAGCGCCGCCTTTAGCTCCAACAGAGCCTTTAACCCCGGCTTGACCGCCGGAAACTGGAGAGCCTTTCGAGCCAGCTTTTCCGCCCTGGGGAGGATTAACGACGGGTTTGGGCGGAGCGATGACCTGGAAATTCAAGAGACCAAAGGGATTAACTCGACCCCGATCCACTTCCTTTAACCGTTGCTCGGGACTCACCGGCGGAATTAAGCCAAAAGAAGCGCTCGGCGCCGAAGTCGAAGCGGAAATTTGAGGCGCTTGGGGCGGAGCGGCTTCCGGGGCCGGGGGCGGCGGGGGAGGGGGAGCGGCCCCAGGGGAAGGACTCGGCGCCGCGGCTTGTTGCTCAGGGGCGCCGCCGCCGCAACCAACGAGTAATAACAGGGGTAAAATACCCAGAGATAACATCCAATAGCGGCTCATTGCGCCTCCTCACTAGAACATAACCACTTGTTCAGCCTAGGCCGATCATAACAGAAAAACCCGCCCCTGACAGTAAAAAAGTAATACTACTTTCCCGCCATGACCCCCGCCCTCGACCGCGCCCTTGAGACTCAGACTGTTTATTATCCCCGTTTGCCCCTAGCGGTCTATCGGGAACTGGCGGCCCACCTGAGCCAAATTAGCGGCGTTGAAACGGAAATCTTGCCCCAGACGGCGCCGGTTTTTGACTACGACCTTAGTCAGGCGGAGGGGCTGAAAGTGAGTTATCCGGGGGATCTGGACGCTCAGGAAAAAGCCTGGTTAGAGCAAATTTTGGCCTACTATCAAACCCGCTACGGCGCCTAGGCTAACATTGGCTCCCATGAGAGACACCCCCATCACTGAGTCGGTTAACGGCGGGCTTCGACTCCCCTCAACCCGCGATCAAGACTGGATTTTTCTGGGGGGATTAACCCTGGGGGCCTTGCTATTGGCCGTTGTAGG
>JAYKIZ010000091.1:0-10765 GCA_035285965.1 Cyanobacteriota bacterium
ACTTCAACGACCAGTTCCGGCGCCGCGGTCAGAAGTCCGGCGCTATCGACGCAAAGGGCTAGTTTTTCTTGGCTAATCCAGACCAAATCGGGAATGGCGTTTTCTTCTCCCGCTAAAATCAAACTCGGCGCCGCTAAGGCCTCTCCGGCTCGAAGATTTGCGTCCTGAGCGGGGAGCGCTTTGCACAAGCGAGTTAACACCTGTTGATGTCTCCAGTGCGGCGCCCGAGTCACGTATAAATCTCCGTCAATAATTTCATAGCGATCATCGTTATTAGGAAAAAAGGCTAAGTCTGGGATTGTCCAACGGATTTTTGTTTCGGCGGAAGCAACCATGTTGTCTAGAACCTTGAGGAAGATCAACTTAGCCTTATTTTACTCGTCATTTTTCTCCCGGCGCTGGCTGCCGACGGCCAGCAGGGCGGCTAGAGTCGCGCCGGCGGAACGGCCTAGGACGCCGATGCGATTGGGATCTATGCCGTACTCCCCGCTAACCTTGCGGAGAAAACGAACCGCGGTTGTAACGTCGGCCATGGTTTCCCGATAAGTGTGGTCTGGTCGTCCCCGGTAGGCAATCAGGGCCGCCGCAAATCCATTCTCCGCTTCTACGGGGAAGACCGGGGAATGGACGCCAGCTTCGCGCCGTAACCCCTTTTTACTCCGTCTTCAGGTCTTTGAGGCCGGTAGGCCCCCCGCCGATCCGGGGATAAGGTCACAAAATCTTAGAAAAATCCCTTTTTAGAATCTCGATAACGCCAAAAAGCGATCCACTTTCTCCGGCTTAGCCTTAGAATAAATCAGTGAAATAGGGGTTCTGTCGGGACTTCAGCCTTTGACCCCCACTGATTTCTAGGTTTGGAGACTCCTATCCTTTCTCTTTTGGGAACCCTCCAGAGACCGACCCGCTCAACATTTCTTAACCTTCAACATCCATCCACATTTAGGAGAACCTTCAATGAATAAAGGCGAACTGGTTCATGCTATCGCTGAACGGACTTCGGTTACCAAAAAAGAAGCCGACGCCGTCATTACCGCCGCCATCGAGTGCATTATGGAAGCCGTCGCCGAGGGGGAGAAGGTGACCCTAGTGGGCTTCGGCTCCTTTGAGTCGCGGGAGCGGAAGGAGCGGGAGGGACGCAACCCGAAAACCAATGAAAAAATGGTGATTCCCGCCACCAAGGTGCCCGCTTTCTCGGCGGGTAAATTGTTTAAAGATAAGGTGGCCCCCAATTCCGGGGACGGAGCTGAAGAGTAAGCGTTGGCTTCCGCGGCGCCGAGTCATGGGGGGAACCGGGTCTGGGCGGCGGCCTTAGCCCGTTGTCGAGATGCGGATTTACTCGATTTCAGCGCCAGTATTAGCCCCTTTGGCCCCCCAACCGGAGTTATCGAGGCTATCCAAGACGCTCTGCCCCGACTGCCCCACTACCCCGACCCCCAGTATCGGGCCTTGCGTCAGGCTTTGGGAACGGCTTTAGGACTAGCGCCGGATTGGCTTCTACCGGGGAACGGCTCGGCGGAACTCTTGACCCTAGTGGCCCGGACGTTAGGGGACTGCTCGGAAGTTGTCCTCGTTACCCCGGCTTTTGGCGATTATTTTCGGGCCCTCCGCGGCGCCGCAGTTCCCATCCAAACTTTAGACTGGGACGTCTGGGGCCCGTTTCCCTGGGAAAAACTGAGGGATCTAGGAGACAGGAGACGGGGCTTAATTTTAAATAATCCCCACAATCCCACGGGAGCGTTACTGCCCCAGCGGGAGATTTTACCCCTGCTGGAGCGCTTCGCCTGGGTGGTCGCGGACGAGGCCTTTATGGATTTTTTGCCGCCCCCCAAACAGGAGAGTTTACTGCCGGAGTTGCCAAATTTCCCCAATCTCATTGTTTTACGCTCCCTGACCAAGTTCCACGCCCTGGCGGGTCTGCGCTTAGGTTTCGCCGGCGCCGCTCCCCAGGTTTTAACCCAATGGCAAAACTGGCGAGACCCTTGGCCCGTGGGCGTCCTGGCGGAAGCCGCGGCGCTGGCGGCGCTTCAAGATCAAGACTTTGCCCAAAAAATTTGGCGCTGGTTGCCCCCGGCCCGAGCAGAGTTAGAACGGGGATTAAACGCCCTCCCCGGATTAACGCCCTTTCCCGGCGCCGTTAATTTCCTCTTAGTGGCCAGCGCCGTCCCCGTTCCCCCTTTGCAGGAAGCGTTGCTTAAAAACAATCGTATTTTGATCCGGGATTGCCTGAGTTTCCCTGAACTCGGAGACCGTTTCTTCCGGGCCGCCGTCAGAACCCCGGCGGAAAATCAACGCTTGCTTGCGGCTCTAGGGGAACGTTTATAATAAGTCAAGTTTTTTCCCCAGCCGTAGTTAGGCTTGTCATCGACGTGACCCAATCTCCCCTAGATTTGTTAGCCCAAAGCGATCCGGCGCTCGCCGCCAGCATCGATCGAGAACTCCAGCGCCAAAGAACCCATATTGAACTCATTGCCAGCGAAAACTTTACCTCCCCGGCGGTGATGGCGGCCCAGGGGTCGGTGTTGACCAATAAATACGCCGAAGGTCTGCCGGGTAAGCGCTACTACGGCGGTTGCGAATTTGTGGACGAAGCGGAGCAGTTGGCCATCGACCGGGCCAAGGCCCTCTTCGGCGCCGCCCACGCCAACGTTCAGCCCCACTCCGGCGCCCAGGCCAATTTCGCCGTCTTTTTAACGCTCCTGCAACCGGGGGACACGATTCTAGGGATGGATCTCTCCCACGGCGGTCACCTGACCCACGGCTCCCCGGTGAACGTCTCCGGCAAATGGTTCCAAGCCAAACATTACGGCGTCAGCGCCGAAACCGAGCGTCTGGATTATGACCTGATCCGGGATCTGGCGCTGAAAACGAAACCTAAATTGCTCATCTGCGGTTACTCCGCCTATCCCCGCGTTATCGACTTTGAGAAATTCCGGGCCATCGCCGACGAAGTCGGCGCTTATCTGCTGGCGGACATCGCCCACATCGCCGGTCTAGTGGCCACGGGCCATCACCCCAGTCCCCTACCCTATTGCGATGTCGTCACCACCACCACCCACAAAACCCTGCGGGGCCCCAGGGGCGGTTTAATCCTGACCAAAGACGCCGAACTGGGCAAAAAACTGGATAAAGCCGTCTTCCCCGGCACCCAGGGCGGCCCCCTAGAACACGTCATCGCCGCTAAGGCCGCAGCCTTTGGGGAGGCGCTGAAACCGGACTTTAAAACCTACTCCGGTCAGGTGATCGCCAACGCCCAGGCGCTCTGCCGCCGGCTTCAGGAGCGGGGCTTTAAACTGGTCTCCGACGGCACCGACAACCATCTCTGTCTGGTGGATCTGCGCTCCATCGGCATGACGGGGAAAACGGCGGATCGCTTGGTGGGAGAAATCCAAATCACGGCCAACAAAAACACCGTCCCCTTTGACCCAGAATCCCCCTTCGTTACCAGCGGCTTGCGGCTCGGCTCCCCCGCCATGACCACCCGGGGACTCGGGGAACGGGAATTCGCCGAAATCGCCGACATCATCGCTGACCGTCTCCTCAACCCTGAAGACAGCGCCGTGGAAAAAGACTGCCGGCAACGGGTGGCCCGGCTCTGCGAGCGCTTCCCCCTCTACCCCTATCTGGGCCAGCCGGTTCCGGCTCTGGTCTAATCCCCTCCCCTGTTAGAATAAACTTTGCCCTTTTACTCGAACCGTTCCCCCTATGGCTTCCGCTTTTTCCCACGACGACTTTGCCAAGGCGCTAGCCCAGCACGACTACCGCGCCGAAAAGGGACAAACGGTGACGGGCAAGGTTTCCCAACACGCGTCTGACGGCGTTTACGTGGATTTTGGCGGCAAATCGCCGGGATTTTTGCCCCTGAATGAAGTGGGGCTGAACGCGGCGCCGGATCTGGCGGCGGAGCTACCCCTGGGAAGCGAGGGCGAATTTTTGGTGATCAGCGAGCAAAACGCCGAGGGTCAAGTCCTCCTTTCCCGGCGCCAGCTTCAGGCCCAACAGGCCTGGGAGCAAATCGTCGAGGCGGAGGAGAGTAAAAAGATCCTGCAAATGCTGGTAACGGGGGTTAACCGGGGCGGCGTCACCGGGGAAGTGGGGGGTCTGCGGGGTTTTATTCCCCGCTCCCACTTGATGGAAAAGGAAAATATGGACGGTTTAGTGGGGCAGATTGTGGAAGGGCACGTTTTAGAAGTCAATCAAGAAAACAATAAGCTTGTTTTAACGCAACGGCAACTCCTCAAGGCCAGCGCCCTCAGTCAGATCGCCAAGGGCGTTATTCGAGAAGGGAAGGTGGTGAAACTCCAACCCTACGGCGTTTTTGTCGATCTCAACGGCGTGACGGGCCTTTTGCATATTACCCAGATTAGCGGCGCTCGCATTGGGGATTTAAATACGGTATTTGAGTACGGGCAAAAAATTCAGGTTTATGTGCTGGATATTGACGACTTTAAGGGACGAATTTCCCTTTCCACTCGCATTTTAGAAGCCTATCCGGGGGAATTGGTGGAGAAATTCGCCGAGATGATGGAGGACGCGCCCAACCGTTTGGAGTTGGTTCAGTCCAAGCTCAGTAAGGCCGAAGGGGAGGAATAAGCGATGGCGACCTTAATCGGCCTGTCCCCTAAAGGCCAACTCCTAGACCTGCTGGCTCCCCTGCAAGCTCAAATTCAAGACGCGCCGCTGACCCCCCTGCAACTGCCCCCGGCGACGGTGGAACGGATTGAAACCCTGACCCAACAGGTAGAAGCTGAAAATCCCACCCTCAATCCCCTCCTCTACGCCCCCCAAAAATTGGACGGAATCTGGCGGCTCCGCTACTCCACGGCCCGGGAAATTAAGGCGCTGGGGAAACTGCCTTTGGGGTTGCGGGTCGGTAACATTTATCAGGCCATTACCGTGGGGGAACAGTCCTTTATAAACCAAGCCTTTGTGCGCCATCCCCTGGGCTTAATCAGCGGCTATGTGAAAGTCACCGCCCGTTTTACCATCGCTAAACAGGATAACCCTCTGCCGGATAAACGCATTCATGTGGAATTTTTAGAGCGAATCTTGGCCATCCAACGTTTAGGCGGCGTCGCCACTCCGGCGCTAGACCCCTTTAAGACCGTTCCCGCTCGGGGGCCCCAGGGTCGGGTTCCCTATTTGGATATCACCTACTTAGACGACGATTTCCGCATTGGTCGGGGCGGGGAAGGCAGTTTATTCGTCTTGTCTAGGGTTCGAGAAATAGCGCCTTAACAATCAGGTCGTAAGTTCATTTAAAATGCTGAGGGAGCCACATCAATGGAAGCCTTTGAACCACCAAAAAATGTCGACGAAACAGAAAATGCCTTACAAGCATTAGACGAGTTTATAGACAGAACTTCGGAACCTATGACGCTTAAGCGCGCATTGGCAGTTCGGATGTGGATAAAAGGAATTGAAACGAAAAAGATACAGGATGTTTTGGGCGTCTCAGCGGCATTTATCAGTAAATGGAAGGTGCGCTTTGCGATGGAAGGGGTTGAGGGTTTGAGGTTAAAGTATCAAGGATCAAAAGGTTTTTTAGATTCCGATGAAAGACGAGAGGTCATTGAATGGCTTCAATCAAAAAACGACTGGATGTTAGAAGAGCTAGAAGCTTATATAGAGGAAAAATATGGAGTTCAATTTAAATCAAGAACAAGCTATTACGAATTGTTTAAGGAATCAGGTATTAGTTGGAAAAAAACTCAAAAAAAGAACCCAAAAAAGAATGAAGAGGAAGGAGAGCGTCTCACTTTTCCATAGGGTTGTTTTCAATAATGTGCATTTGAATTAATCTCCGCTAAACTGGCGGACTCTGTTATCGGGGGTTATTTGGCTTCCAACCAATTAGCGCCGGCCCGAATTTCCACTTTCAGCGGCACAGATAAGGTAACGGCCTGCTCCATGGCGGTTTGAATCGGCGTTTTTAACCGCTCCCATTCCTCCGGGGGCATTTCCAAGACCAATTCGTCGTGCACCTGGAGTAGTAACCGGGCTTGGGTCTGGGCTAATTGCGGCGCTAACTGAACCATGGCCAGTTTGATAATGTCGGCGCTGGAGCCTTGGATGGGAGCGTTGGCCGCGGCCCGGAGCAGTTGGCTATCTTGGTAGCTTAACTCTAGAGCCTCTAAATCAATGGTTTCCGGCGCTTGCCCCCGCAGATTCCGGGCCGTTTCGCTGACAAAGTCAAAATAGCGCCGTCGTCCGCAAATCGTTTCCACAAAGCCCTGACCGAGGGCCTCTTTTTTGGCCTGCTCTAGGTAGGCGAAAACCCCTTGATAGGTCTGGCGATAGCGCCGAATAAAGTCCCGCCCTTCCTCGGCGCTGACCCCGGCTTCCCGAGCGAACCGTTGGGCGCCCATGCCGTAGATGACGCCGAAGTTAATGGTCTTGCCTAAATTTCGCTCCTGGGGAGAGACGTCTTCTTTATCGAGCAATAACTGGGCTGTGAGACGATGGACGTCCCGGCCCTCCTGGTAAGCTTCGATTAAGAGCGGTTCCTGACTCAGGTGGGCGAGAATCCGCAGTTCAATTTGGGAATAGTCCGCGGCTACCAGGAGCCAACCCGGCGCCGGCAGAAAGGCCCGGCGGATCTGGCGGGAAAATTCCGTGCGGATGGGGATATTTTGCAGGTTGGGATTGGAAGAGGAGAGGCGTCCGGTGGCGGTGACGGCTTGGTTAAAGTCCGTGTGCAGGCGCCGGCTTTGGGGATTGACTAAATTGGGTAAGGCGTCCACATAGGTGGACTTCAGTTTCGCCAAGGTACGGTAATCCAAAATATGATCAATTAGGGGGTGGTCGCCCTGAAGTTTTTCCAAGGCGGCGTGGTCGGTGGAGTAGCCGGTTTTGGTCTTGCGGGACTTTTTCCGGTTCAGTCCCAACTTCTCAAACAAAATTTCCCCCAGCGCCTTGGGGGAGTTGAGCTTAAAGGTTTCCCCCGCGGCCTCGTAGGCGGCGCTTTCAATCCGAGCTAGGTCTTGCTCTAACTGTTGGGAGAGAGTTTTTAAATACTCGACATCGAGGGTGATGCCCCAGTCCTCCATCTGGGCTAAAATTGGCTCCAGGGGCAGTTCCATGGTCTTAAACAGGCGCTCCAGCGCCGGAATTTTCGCTAACGCTTGAGTCAGAATCTCCCGTAATAAAAAAGTGGTGTGGACGTCGAGACCGCAATAGAGCGCGGCCTTCTGGGGGTCTAGATCCGCTAGGCTTTCCTGCTTGCTCAAACCCAAATCTTTATAACTCAGCGCCGCCAGGTTCGGTAAATAGCGCCGTCCCAGATCCGTTAAATTGTGACTCAACTCCGGTTGCAGGAGATAACTGGCCAATAAGGTGTCAAAGACTACGCCTCCCAGTTCCGCGCCCTGATGTTTCAAAATTAAGCGGTCAAACTTGGCGTTTTGGAGAACCTTGGGATATTGCTCAGAGCTTAAAATCGGCGCTAGGGCGGTTAAAACCGCTTCTTTCGGTAACTGCTCCCCGGTTTTATGCCCCAAGGGAATATAGGCCAACTCATCTTTTCCCACTCCCCAGGCGCAACCCAGACCAATTAACTCGGCGCTCCAGGGATCTAACCCCGTGGTTTCCGTATCCCAAGCCACTGGCTCCGGCGCTTGTTCTAAAATTTCAACTAACGCCCGTAACTGCTCCTTCTGGGTAATCAACCGCGGCGCTAGGGGAATGGCGTCCCAATTCACCCCGGCGCCGGCCTCAGCGGATTTGGGAGCTTTAGCGGCGGCAAACAAAGATAATTGCCCCGGCGCTGGCTCCTGAATTGTCGTTTCTCTGTCATCTGAAATCTGAAATCTGAAATCTGTTTCCTGCTCACTGTTCCCTGATAACTGTTCCCTGATTCCCCCCAGCGCCGTTTGCAGACTGGGCAATTTATCGAGGAAAGAATTTAGCTCTAATTTTTGCAATAGAGGAACCACCGGCGCCGGGTCAAAGCCTTGGAGCGTTAGGGCTTTTAGAGGAATTTCCAAGGGAACGTCGGTGACAATGCGGGCCAAGCGTTGAGAATGTAGCGCCGATTCCCGCCCTTGTTCCAGTTTCGTTTTCACCGCCCCTTTAAGCTGGTCTAGGTTTTCATACACGCTTTCTAGATCGCCGTATTCCCCCAGCAACTTAACCGCCGTTTTTTCGCCTATGCCCGCCACGCCGGGGATGCTGTCGGATTTATCGCCGCAGAGCGCCTTATAGTCCACGATCTGTCGGGGCGTCACCCCCATTTTTTCCAACACTGCGGCTTCGTTAAATTCGCCGTAGGTCGTCGCGGAACGCGCTAAAGGGTTGGAACTCAGGTAAAGGACGCTAATCTTCCGTTCATCGTCCGCCAGTTGAAATAAATCCCGGTCGCCGCTGAGGATTTTTACCCCGTAGCCCGCTTTAGCCCCCGCTTCCGCTAGGGTTCCTAAAATATCATCCGCCTCGTAGCCGGGGCAAGTGAGAATCGGTAGGTTTAAAGCCGCTAAAAGTTGATGCAGGTAGTCTAAATCGACTAAAAAATCTTCCGGCGTCGGCGCTCGGTCGCTTTTATAGTTGGCGTCCGCCTCGTGGCGAAAGGTGGGTTCCCGGCGGTCGAAAGCAATGCCGAGCGCCTGGGGTTTCAAGCTCTCTAGGGTTTGCCAAAGGGAATTGAGGAAGCCAAAACAAACGCTGGTGGGAATGCCCTGGGCGGTGCGGAGGGGGCCTCTAGCGGTCTTGGCGAAGGCGTAGTAGGCCCGAAACGCCAAGGAGTGACCATCCACCAACAGCAGGAGCGGCGACATAGGATTCACAGGAAAGCCAGCAGGAACCGAGAAAGTATGGGATACTAAAAAAGAAAGGACAAGCTTCCCCCTCAGACTGGAAAACCTGTCCTAACAAACTTTAGAGGTATAGGTAACGTTGTTGGGGTTTCCCTGGCAACGTTCTTTTTGTGGGGTTTGGGAGCTAGAAGTCCTCTTCGTCGGCGCCGACTTGTTTAAGGTGGATGTGTTTACGACCGAGGGTAATATCAAATTCATCCCCAGGTTGCAGTCCCATCCGTTTGGTATAGGCGGCGCCGATGAGAAGGTTGCCATTGGATTGGACGCTAATGCGAAAACTAGCGGCGCGTCCGCCCCGACCGTAGCCGTTCCCAGAACTATCGAGATCGATCCCTTCCGCGTCAATGAGCGCATTGAGGAACTTCATCATATTCACCCGAGGCACGCCCCGTTTAGTGATGGTGACATAACCACAGGCTTTGGCTTTTTCTTCTTTGCTGAGGTTGCCCAGTTCGTTAACCTTGTCCTGAAGTTCAACGCCCGTTAGGGGTTGAGCGGGGATATCGGGGGGGAGGGTTTGAGTCATTAAATTATAGGAGGTATAGGTAAAGTAAAGACTGAATCATTCAATCTCTTTTCCTATCTTACACGGATTAAGTAAAGATTCAACAACCTTGAGGAAAATTTATGGCGTTAATTGGGGTTTTCTGACTCAATGCTTTCCGAGACAGGGAACAGAAACTAAACCGGCGGCGCCCCCCTGGCCAAATTAGGGGCTTCTGATAGGATACTCTAGGGAGAGAGAAACCCTCCAAGCCTAAGAAATTCGGTTTTAGAGAGCGTCCCGTCCCCACAATCTCCATAACGAATCGCGGATACCTAAAAGCTCTATCCCCTAGGTTAGCGAGGCCATGAAGCTCACCGCCAAAAGTCACTATAGCGTTAAGGCTCTCTTGGATCTGAGTCTTCAACCCCATTACGGCCCCGCCTCCGTGAAAGCCATCGCCCAGCGGCAGGATGTGCCGGCGCCGTACTTAGAAAAGTTGTTGATGGAAATGCGGCGGGCGGGGCTGGTGGTTTCCCTGAGAGGAGTACAAGGGGGCTATCAACTGGCTCGGCCGCCCCAAGAGATTTCTCTGTCCCAAATTCTCGGCGCTATTGGCGAGGAGTTAGAGGCCTTTCCCGACCTAGAAGCGGACGCCGCCGACACGGCGGATTGGGTGACCCGAGCGCTTTGGCGCCAACTTCAGCAGAAATTTCAGCAGGTGTTTCAGACCGTCACCCTAGCGGACCTCTACTACGACGCCCGCAGTTGGCAGGCCTCCCAGGGGCAAGAAAGCAGTTTTATGGTTTGAGTCTTCAGTTATCAGTGAACAGTTATCAGTGAACAGTTATCAGTGAACAGTTATCAGTTAGCAGTTATCAGTTAGCAGTTATCAGTTAGCAATTCCCTGATAACTGATAACTGTTAACTGCTAACTGATCACTGATCTCACTGGCATTTAGTGCCGCCGCTGAGGAGGTAGGCTTTTTCGCCGGTAATTTTCAGTTGCATGCCGTGTACTTCAGCGAGCGCTTCGAGCACTTTTTCGGGATTGTCTCGTGGCAGCGTGGAGGAATAAGTACAATTGCCCATTTCCGGCACTTCCAAAGTCACCTGTATATTGTAAGTCGCTTCAAGTTCTTTCAGAATATCCTTGATAGTGGCGTCTTTAAATTCCATTTTACCGGAATGCCATTGCAGGTCGGCGAAAGAATGGACTTCCTGTTCGAGTAATTTGGAGGCACTGCGTTGCCAGATACCGCGCTCAGCGCGGGTCAGCGTCAGGGAGGCCTGACCGGCAACGGGTTCAAAGCGAACTTTACCGGAATAAACCAGTACGGAGGCCTGATCGGCATCACGCTGGGCCTGGATGGCGAATTCTGTGCCGAGCACCTCTACGGTTTCCGCGTGCGGGAGCGTGATGCGGAAGGGATGGGAAGGATCATGCTCCACTTCAAAAAACGCTTCGCCGTCG
>JAYKIZ010000092.1:0-5528 GCA_035285965.1 Cyanobacteriota bacterium
ATGGAAGGGCCGGCCTTTTCCACCCTGGCGGAGTCGGAACTCTACCGCAGTTGGGGGGGAAGCGTCATCGGCATGACCAATCTGCCGGAGGCGAAACTGGCTCGGGAAGCGGAACTGGCCTACGCCACCCTGGCGTTGGTGACGGATTACGACTGCTGGCACCCGGAACACGCCCAGGTGACGGTGGAAATGATTCTGGAAAACCTACAGCGCAATGTCAGCAACGCCCAGGCGGTAATCTTCGAAACCGTCCGGCGCCTCGGAGAAAATCCGCCGCCGTCCTCCGCCCATTCGGCGCTGAAACACGCCATCTACACCCAGTTAGACCAGGCGCCGCCGGAGACCCTAGAGAAACTGCGCCTCCTCCTAGGGAAATACTTGCCCTAAGTTGGTTCGCCTCCGCCAGAGCGGGCTACAATAGCGAGGTCGCTAAGTAAAAATACCAGAGGATCATTACCTATGTTGGCGGGACAGTTTCCGGCGTCCCTCTCGGAGCGCGAGCTTGAAATTTTGGATCTGGTGGCGAGGGGGCTAACCAATTTAGAAATCGCCCAGCGCCTAGAAATCAGCAAGCGCACGGTGGATAATCACATCAGTAATATTCTCACCAAAACCCGCACTGAAAATAGGGTAGAACTGACGCGCTGGGCCCTGCAATGGGGCAAGGTTTGTCTCGACGACGTCAACTGTTGTCCCTTACCGGGCCCCTCGGCGCCGTCTTGAGGGTCTTCGCGCCTATCCCCGGCGCGATAGGCGAAATCGGGTAACTGGTATGATGGGAAAAATTTACCGCCGGGGCCGCCATGAGCAACGACACGATTTTTGGCAAAATCATCCGCCGAGAGATTCCCGCCGATATCCTCTATGAAGACGAGCGCTGTCTGGCCTTTCGGGACGTCAACCCCCAAGCGCCGATTCATGTGTTGATTATTCCTAAAAAGGCGATTCCCCAAATTTCCGCGGCGACGCCGGAAGACCAGGCGCTGTTGGGGCATTTGTTGTTAACGGCTCAACAGGTAGCCCGAGACTTGGGTCTAGAGCGGGGCTATCGATTGGTGATTAACGACGGCGCCGATGGGGGCCAGACCGTTTACCATCTTCATCTCCATCTGCTGGGGGGACGTTCCCTCGGTTGGCCGCCGGGCTAGGACTTGTTAGCTGAACCTTAACTGCCGGAGTTTCTCCCGCACCTGGGGGTCTAGGCTCCGCGCCAAGGAGCCGGCAGGGCGCCGGTTCTGTTTGTTAGGAATTTTCCTGACCTGGCGCTGACTCGTTTCGATGGCCTTGACTAAGGTCGGCGCGGACATCCACTCGGCGCCGTAGCCCAGAACCGTCAACTGCTGAGCGCGGTCGGAGGTGGCGACGATCAAACGAGAGGAGCGGCAACCGCCTTGGCGGAAAAAACGGGCGCAGTATTTTTCAATGTAAGTGTCCGCCGTCTGGCTCCAGTCGGTAAAATAGACCGTCAGGTGGGCGCTAGGGGTCTCTTGGGCGGCGGGTTGCCGTTGGAGTTGAGCGTCAAAGACCACCTGAGTTTGGTAACCCTGATGACTGCTGTAGTTAATTAAGGCTTCTACCAACTCCTGACGGGCCAGTTCTAGCCCGAATTGGTCTCGGGCCCGTTGCAGATCTGTCCAATGACCGATGATATTGTAGCCATCGACCAGGAGAAGAGGTGAAGAAGCGGCGGTTTTCATGGCGGCGGAAGAGGGTCATAGGGGGGGAATAAAGGCGGGAAACTGAATTAAACGCCCTAAAAGGGGAAGAGTCGCAGTCGTTTTTATCGCCCATTGCGAGAGAGGCGAGTTGTAAAAACGGCTACTATGACAAAACGGGCGGATGGATGGCGCGTTACCCTTGTGGTCGAAAACGCGTCTGTTCCTGATGTTACGCTAAAAGTCTTGCCGGCGCTGGCTGGTCAGGTCGTTGACAGTGTGGCGGTCAGCGCCGGGAGCATTTCCCTGGAAAATAGAGGAAACTGTCGAGCGCCGTTTTTATGGTTTTTTCACCCGCCGCCGAACCCCTTGCCCTTAGCCCCCAGTCCTACCGGGAGACGCGTCAGCTCAGCGAACTCCTCTGCCGCCCCCTAGCGGTAGAAGATTACGTCATTCAGAGTATGGCGGACGTCAGTCCTCCTAAATGGCACCTGGCCCATACCACCTGGTTTTTTGAAACCTTTTTACTGATTCCCCATCTGGCAGGCTACAAGGTTTTCCATCCCCAGTACGGCTACCTGTTTAACTCCTACTATGAGGCGCAGGGAGAGCGTCATCCCCGGCCCCAAAGGGGTCTTTTGTCCCGCCCGACGGTGGCGGAGATTTATCGGTACCGAGCCTATGTGGATGAGGCCATGATGAATTTATTGCCCCGACCCGAATTAGGGGAACTGATTACCTTGGGACTCCACCACGAGCAACAGCATCAAGAATTGCTCTTGATGGACATTAAGCATATTTTCGGAACCAATCCTCTGCGCCTCCCCTACCGGGGCGACTTACCCCCGGCGCCGGCAGTAATCCTGGAACCCCTAGATTGGAAAACGCACCCTGGGGGACTGGAGGAGATTGGCCACTCCGGCGCCGACTTTGCCTTTGACAACGAAACGCCCCGCCATCGTCTTTATCTTCAGGATTTCCAACTGGCGTCTCGGTTAGTCGCGAACGGCGAGTATTTAGAATTTATTGAGGCCGGGGGTTACCAAAACCCGGAATATTGGCTTGCGGAAGGCTGGCAGACGGTTAACGCCCAGGGTTGGCAAGCGCCGCTTTACTGGGAAAAAATCGGCGCGGATTGGGCGGTCATGACCCTAGGGGGCTTAAGGGTTGTCAACCTCGACGAGCCGGTTTGCCACGTCAGTTTCTACGAAGCCGACGCCTACGCTCGCTTTCGGGGCCGGCGCTTGCCCACGGAGGCGGAATGGGAACTCGCGGCGAGGAACGAGAGCGCCGAGGGGAATTTTTGCGAGTCGGGCTACCTCCACCCCATCCCCGGCAACGGGCAATTTTACGGCGACGTTTGGGAGTGGACCCAAAGTGGTTACGCCCCCTATCCCGGATTCCGTCCCCTTCAGGGCGCCCTAGGAGAATATAACGGCAAATTTATGTGCAATCAAATGGTTCTCCGGGGCGGCGCTTGCGTCACGTCTCAAAGCCACATCCGCCCCACCTATCGCAACTTTTTTCCCCCCGCTTCCCGCTGGCAATTTAGCGGTATTCGCCTAGGAGACGACGCATGACGCTACGTTTTTACGACTTTCACCCCTCTCTAGGGGATATGCGAACGGAAATTCTCCAGGGTTTAAGACAACCCCAAAAGGCCATTGCCCCCAAATTTCTCTACGATAAAACCGGCGCCGAACTCTTTAACGCGGTCTGCGAGTTGCCGGAATACTATCTCACCCGAGCGGAAATGGCCATTCTCCAGCGCCGGGGAGAAGAAATAGCCTTGTTAATCGGGGACGGCGTCCTGGTGGAATTCGGGAGCGGCAGTTGCCAAAAGGTGCAAATTCTCCTAGACGCCCAGCGCCGCCTCAATAACGGCTCTTTGTCGGCCTATGTCTCCCTTGATATTTCTAAGGAGCACTTGCTGGAATCCTGCCAAAAACTAGCGGCGCTGTACCCGGAGTTAGAAACCGACGCCATCTGCGCCGACTATACCCAACCGTTAGTCTGGCCGGAAGATTTGGCCCGGCGCCGGAAGGTGGGCTTTTTCCCCGGCTCTTCCATTGGTAACTTAGAACCCCAAGAAGCCCTGATGTTTTTGGAAGATAGTCGTCGTCTGTTGGGCCCGGAGGGCGGGCTTTTGATCGGCGTCGATCTACAAAAAAGCGCCGCTATCCTCGAACCCGCCTACGCCGACGCCCAGGGGATTTCCGCCGCCTTCGCCCTGAATCTGCTCCGGCGCTTGAATCGGGAACTGGGCGCCGATTTTGACCTTGAGCGGTTTACCTATCGGGCTTTTTACAATCCCCTGGGACGGGTTGAAATGTATTTGGTTAGTTTACAGGATCAAACGGTTCGGGTGGCTGGGGAAGTCGCGAGCTTCCGCGCCGGGGAAAGCCTGCTGACGGAATATTCTTACAAATACTCGGTGGAAGGCTTTCAGGCGCTGGCCCGAAAGGCGGGTTATCAACCGAAACAGGTCTGGCTAGACGAGGATCGGCTTTTTAGCGTCCATTACCTTCAGGTGTAAGGGCTGTTTAACGGTAATGAGTTGAATTTCCCCGCCCTAGGTATTGTAATACTGCATCTCTCCGGCGCCGGCGGGCATGAAACCCACCTGGGGAACCTACGTTACTGTCGAGGACTTGGACGCCGCTCTCCAGAAAGTGGAAACCTTGGGCGGTAAAGTTCTGATCCCCCCCGTCTCTATCCCCCCGGCCTCCCGCTTCGCCCTGATCCAAGACCCCCAGGGCGCGGCTATCGCCGTCATCAGTTACGGCCAACCTTAAGGTCTGCCCCATTCTAGAGAACGAATCCGCACAGCGCCGTCTTCCTAGGTCAAAACAACGATCACAGCTTCACACTCCCCGGCAAATTCTGACTAGCCCTAGAATTGAAGCAAATTATCGTCGCGAAGGGGCCATAATCCCAAGACAAAGTCCCCTGATGAAACTGACCCGCCAAATTCAAGTCGTTTTAGTCTCCTTGGCGGTGGCGCCAGTCCTAGGAGGGCTTTTGTTGTGGAGCGAGGGCGCTCTGACCTCCAGCGCAGCGGCTTGGGAAGCCTTAGAAAACGCCGTTATCACCTTGATGGGAGAGTACCCTGATAAGCCAAGCACGGTAGCCGGTCGTATCGTTCAACTGCTCCTGCTAATTTTTGGCACCTTCATCTTCGGCGCTATTGTCGGTAAGATTTCGTCGATATTTGTCACCCGCGCCCTCGTTCAGAAAATCGCCATGAAATCCTTTAGAGACCACATTATTCTCTGCAACTGGAATGATAAAGCTCCCGCCATTGTGCGCCAGTTGCTAGAGGCGAACCAAGAAGAACCTAGAGATATTGTGGTTATTTCCGCTTCTGAAATTCCCAATCGCGATAACTTTGAGACCGAAAACCGAGTTCACTTTATCCAAGCCGACCCCTCCCATCACGCGACCCTAGAACAATTTCAGGCGACTCAAGCCAAGGCGGTGATTCTGCTAGCCGATGAAGCGAGTGAAAGCCCCGACGAAAAGAACGCTCTGATCGCCCTGGCCGTCAAACACCTAGAGCAAGACCCAACTTTGCGTAAAGATATTCACGTTATCGGTGAACTCGTTAATTTGGATCGTCGGCGCCACCTTCAGGAAGCCGGGGTCGACGAGGTGATCGCCGCCCGCGATTATAGCTCTGGGATTATCGCCCAAAGCGCCGTGTTTAAAAATATGTCCGTGGTTTACCAGCAGTTGTTGACATACTCTGACGACTCCAACGAGTTTTACTTTATTGAACCGGGGCGCTATCCCTCTAGTTTTCAGGGTAAAACCTTCGCTGAACTGAGCCGTCTTGTGAGCGAGTACGGTCAACAGCAACGGGACAATCCTCTA
>JAYKIZ010000093.1:0-4912 GCA_035285965.1 Cyanobacteriota bacterium
TGGTTAGTCAGTTTGCCCCGGCGGTAGTCGTCGTTGTCCATGGCCGGCAGATCGTCGTGGATCAGGGACATGGTGTGGATCATCTCCAGGGCGCAGGCCGTGGGTAGGGCCATGGCTTCCGAGCCGCCGCAGAGTTCGCAGGCGCTCAGACAAAGAATGGGTCGCAGGCGCTTGCCCCCCGCGAGGAGGGAATAACGCATGGCTTCGTAGATTTTTTCCGGGCGGGCGATAGGCAGGGATTGATCCAGCGCCGCCTCCACGACGGCTTTTTTGGCGGCTAAATAGTCCGTCAAGTTAAATTGAGCGTTGCGCTGGTCTGGAACCCTTACTGTGTCAGCCATTGTCGATGCCTGGGGAGCCGGAGAAAACAAATTTCACCTATTTTACTCGGATTGGGGGAGACTCCGGCGCTGGAAATCCCGCAGATACGTCCAAATTTGGTGGGCAAGCTCTAATTTGCTACAGTGAGGAATAACTTGCTCTCCCCCAAGACGGTCTAAAATGACCGCTTGATTGGTCTCGCTGGCAAAACCGGCGCCGGGTAGATCAATGGGATTGGCCACAATTAAGTCCAACCCCTTGCGGGCTAGTTTTTCTCGGGCCGGCGCCGTAATTTCCCCGGTTTGGGCGGCAAAACCAGCGATAATTTGATTCTCCCGTTTGCTTTGAACTAACTGGGCCGCCAGATCCGGGACGATTTCTAAGGGTAAATTTAGAGGTAATTCTGTTTTGGCCAACTTCCCCACCGCCCGCTGGCGGGGCCGCAGATCCGCCACCGCCGCGGCTAAGACAAGCCAATCCGCCCAAGGCGCCTGGGTTTGTAACCGCGCTTCCATCTCGGCGGCGCTGGTAACGGGGATCCTTCGACAATGGGCATGGAACGGGAGAGAAACCTGGAGAGGGGCGTGGATGAGAACCACTTCGGCGCCGCGATCCAGCGCCGCCTGGGCTAGAGCCACCGCCATTTTCCCGGTGGAGGGATTGCCCAAAAAGCGAACGGCGTCTAAATATTCCTGAGTGCCGCCGCCGGTAATGAGAATTTTTTTTCCGGCTAAATCAGGCTGAGCGCCGCCGCTAAACCAAGACTCCAAACGGGTCAAAATGGTTTGCGGCTCCGCCATCCGTCCCTTCCCCACCCGGTCGCAGGCTAGTAGCCCCGCCTCCGGCTCCAGGGGCGCGTAACGCTCGTCCTCTAGCAACAGCCGCCAATTCCGCTGGACGGATTTTTGTTCCCACATCTCCGTATTCATGGCCGGCGCTAGTAACACCGGACAACGAGACGCCAAAAGGGTGGCGGTCAGGAGATTATCCCCAAAACCCTGAGCTAATTTCGCCAAGGTCTGGGCCGTTAACGGCGCCAGCAGGATCAACTCCGCCCAGTCCCCCAACTCAATGTGGAGGGGGCGAGCGTGAACCCCTTGCCAGAGGTCGGCGTTGAGGTAGGCTCGGTGACGGCTGAGGGTGGCGACAGTGAGGGGCGTAATAAAGTCCTGGGCCCGCTCCGTCAGGATGACCCGGACTTCGGCGCCGTTTTGGAAGAGTTGGGAAATGACTTCACAGACCTTATAGGCGGCAATACCGCCGCTGATACCGATTAAAATCCGGCGCCCCTGAAGACTGCCCATTGTTTAAAAATTAAGCTTCGTCGTAGGCTTCAATATCGAGGAGGTAAAGGTAAGGCTCCGCCAACTCCTGGCGCCGGAAAGCCACGGCTCGCAAAAGATGCCAATCCTGTAACCCTTCAAAGGGGTCGCTGTAGTCGTCGCTTTCCAAACGTTGGGCCAAGCGCGCCACCTCTTCCGGGGTAAGGGCGGCGATGGTTTGTTCGCTGAAGCTGACAGTCATGGGGCGCTCCCTCCCTGGCGGGTCAAATGTTTACCTACCCTCTATAGTATCGGCAAGGGAGAGCGTCCGCCGCGTTTGGGACTAAATCGGCGCCGGCCAGGCCCGTTGGCGGATTTCCTCTAGGGTCTGCTCCCGGATTAGGCTCCCGTTTTCATAGACCAGTTGCAGGTCATCCTCAAGGTCGGGACGCCAAGGCAGGGTTTGATAGCCCAGAGGCGTTTTCACCAGCGCCAGACGCCCAGTTTTACTGGTTTTAGTGGGATCGGTGACGGGCGCCTTGCCGATAGAGCGGGCCTGGCCGTTAATCTGAATTTCACTGCACTTCATGGCGAATTTTTGGGTGTCTCGGTTCAACTTCTGCAACAAAGCGCCGCCCATGCCAAAGGCCACATTACTGGAGCTAAAGCCGAGACGCTCCACCCGTTCCAAAATGGCCGCAATTTGGGTCTCGTCCACCCCGTCCCCTTGGATCAGGCGAACGGCGTTGAGGACTTGATAACCCTTGGAGTTGACGGTGTAGCCAAAATGGGCCGCCAATTTTTCCAAAGCCTGGGCCACCACGGCGACGGGATTGCCGGAATCCGGTCGGATCACCACCGTGGCGCCGGAGGTTAAAACCCGCTCCCGTAGGCGCTCTCCCCAAAGCCGGTCAATGGCGTTCCAGAGGTCGTAGGAATCGGAAACCACAGCCAAAACAGCGCCGGGCCGGGCGAACTGCTCAAGCATATTCTCATAGGCGTCCCCTTCCCCCTCCCGTCCCCAGGCGGTGATGGTGGAATGTTCCGCCGCTGGGATAGAATAGGCCGCCATGGGAGCATGATAATACCTTTGTCCGAAAGCTACAGCCTGAACGGTGTCAGACCCCCGGAAATTGACCAGATGGGCCAAGCCGCCAATCCCCGCCGATTCCCGACTGGAGACCCCCCGAGCGCCGAAGTCGTGGAGTTTGAAGTCAATTTCCCCGTCGGGATCGGTGGCGGTGCGTCGCAAGCTTTCGTAGATACGGAGCTTGAGACGCCAACTTTGGGTGGCGACGGTGGTGGGATACCAGACCCGCAGAAGCAGGGTTTCCAGCCAACTGACCAGCCAAAAGACCTGGGAATCGGTGGACTCAATGGTCATTAAAACATTGCCCACGGGGACGACACGGCCTTCGGCAACGGCTTTGATCCGCAGGGGCAAACGCCCCTGCAAATCTTCGGCGATATAGCCCCAGCCCGCCTCATTGAAAGGCAAACCGTGGGCCGTTAAAAGTTTCTTGGCTTCCGCCACCATCCAAGCTTCCACCGGTTGGGTCAAATAGCGCTTGAGAAGATATTGCAGACCAAAAAAGACCGTTTCGGGATATTTCCCGCCGCGACTTTCGATATAGGCGTATAACCCGTCCGTTCCGGGGGGATACTGGCGCCAATGGCTGACTTTGTAGGAGTCCACATCTAAAATGAGATTCTCGCGGTAAGGGGAAGACATAAGTTTAGACCTAGGAAAAATTAAGGGAGAAAATGCTGAACAATGGCGTAATGGTCTTCAAAAAACTCCGCTTCGTAATGGGTTAATCTTTCTAGAGACAACCATTGAGCCGTTTCGGCGTCGTCCTGCCCCGCCACCGGCGCCGGAATTTCCCCCGGCAAGCGCAAACAGTAGGCGTGGGTAATCGTCCGTCCCCGCAGGGAGCGCCCCGGCGCGTCGAAGACGGCGCTGGCCACAATGCACTGGCGTAAAGCCTCAGAAGAGACGGCAAGGGCGGTTTCTTCCCCCAGTTCTCGCAAGAGGCCTTCCGCAAGAGTTTCCTCCGGCTCCAAAAATCCCCCCGGCAGAGCCAGCAAACCTTGTCCCGGCGGGCGCCGGCGCCGGATGGTCAGTAACCGTCCGCCCTGAATAACCACCGCGTCGACGGTGACTAAAATAGGGGGATAGGGCGCCGCGGACCAAGCCTGTCGGTAGCCCTGCAGAAAGCGATATTCCTCCCGGAGAAGGGCGTAACGGGGGTAAGCTCGAAACTCCCGCAAAAATTGGGCCACCCCCGGAGGGATTTGCGGTTCATAACATTTCGACGCGCCCTCAAAATAGGCTTGACGAATTTCCGTCCCATTGCCCAGGGGAGAGTAACCTGTTTCCAAAAAGTCCCATTCTGGAAAAGTCCGGAGATAAAAGGAAGTGCTGTCTTTTTCGTGGCCGAGTAAAGCGATAGTCGCGCCGGAGGGAACCGTTTGAGTCACTAAACGGCGGGCTTCCTCCCCCCAGCGGGCGTCGTCATAGGGATAATCAGGTAGGGTTAAAAAGCGCGTCCGGGTTAATTCTTCCGCAGTCAAAGAGGTTTCAATCATGGCCCTGCGTTCCCCGGCGCTCCAAGGATTGCGGACGCTGGGCGCCGTTCGGTCGCTTCCGAGGATCAGCAAAATTTGCTCGGCTTTTTGCAAACCCCAGCGCAAGGTCGTTAAATGCCCCAGGTGAAAGGGTTGAAAGCGACCGATATAAACGCCAAATAAATAGTCTTTTTTCATTGGGCTAGGGAGGCTGGGAATTTAATTATAGTGAATTTTACCATAAATGACAAAGAATATAACTTTTCCGACGCTCCCCCGAGACCTCCCGCTATAACCACTGCGTCGACGGCGACTAAAATAGGGGGATACGGCGCCGCGAATCAAGCTTGTCGGTAGCCCTGCAGAAAGTGATATTCCTCCCGAAGACTGGCGTAACGGGGGTAAGCTCGAAACTTTCGTAAAAATTGGGCGACCCCCGGAGGGATTTGCGGTTCATAACGTTCCGACGCGCCTTCAAAATAGGCTTGGCGAATTTCTGTCCCATTGCCCAAAGGAGAGTAACCCGTTTCTAAAAAGTCCCATTCTGGAAAAGCCCGGAGATAAAAGGAAGCGCCGTCTTTTTCCCTGCCGGGCGGGGGACAAAATCGGGGGGAACCGGCGCTAGCGACGGCGGCGCGGGAGTTGTATGAGGCGTTGGGGATGAGCGCCGAGGATACCCAAAGCATTTTCGCAAACTCCGCCACCTGTTGACAGAGGCGGGGCCATTCCAGTAATGCAAGGGTTTCAGATTGGATCAACGT
>JAYKIZ010000094.1:0-4892 GCA_035285965.1 Cyanobacteriota bacterium
AATTTTTGGTTGTAGTTATCCACCAGCAATAAACCATTGCGGACAGCGACCCCAAAGAGAGTGATGAAACCCACTAGGGAAGCGACGGAAATCACGCCGCCGGTGACGGCAATCGCCAAAATCCCCCCCGCTAGAGCTAGGGGCAAATTGACCATAATCATCAGGGTGGCGGGCAAGGATTTAACGGCAAAATACATCAAAACAGTGATAACGACCACAGATAAGCAACCAAAAACTAAGAGATTTTGACTGGCTCTTTCTTCCGATTCAAACTGGCCGCCGTACTGGATGAAATACCCCGTAGGGAGGGAGACTTTATCCTTAACTTGGGTTTGAATCTCGTTGACCACAGAGCGCAAATCTCGGCCCTTCACATTAGCGGAGACTACAATCAGCCGAGAAACATTCTCCCGATTAATGGTATTGGGGCCGGTTCCATAACGAATCTGCGCGACTTGGGCCAGGGGAATTTTAGCGCCGGTGGGGGTATCTACCAGTAAATTGCCGATGGTTTCTAGGTTATTGCGGGCGTCTGCTTTTAGCCACACCAAAAGATCAAATAATTGTTGATCCTGTAGAATCTGGGAAGCGACTCTACCGTTTAAGGCCGTTTCCACTAACTCAGAAAGCTGGCCGATGGTTAACCCATAACGCCCCGCGGCCAGACGGTCAAACTGAATTTGCACTTGACGAACCGGGACTTGGGGTTCTAGTTGTAGGTCAACCAACCCAGGAATCTCCGCCATGGCGGTTTCCACTGATTTACCGAGAGCGCGGAGTTGTTCTAGGTCGGGGCCAAAAATTTTAACGGCAATGGCGCTTCGTACCCCCGATAAAACTTCGTCCATACGGTGGGAAATAAAACCGCCAATATTGGGAGCAACCCCAGGGATTTTGTCAAATTCGGCCCGTAGGGTTTCAATGCTACCTTCCCGATCCGCCATGCCCGCGTCGCTGAGTTCGACATCTAAATGTCCTAAATTAACCCCGCCAGCGTCCGCGTCCCCTGGGGCGCGACCAGAACGTAATTGGACGGAGCTAAAGCGGGGATCGTCCTTTAGGGCGTCCTGAAGGGCAAAACCGACCCGATTCGTGGCTTCTAGAGAACTGCCGGGATAGAGCAGGAGGGCGTTGACCAAGGATTGTTCTTGGAATTCCGGCAGAAAGACCCGCCCCATACTGGGGATTAAGCTCAGGGTAAAGATAAAAAAGGCCAGCGCGGCGCCGATAATCCAACGGGGATGATGGGTACTGAACTTTAAGAGGGGGTGATAAATCCGTTGACAGAGGCGAGCTAACCCCGTTTCATCACTGGGCAAACGACAGGGCGCTAACAGAAAAGCGCAGAGCGCCGGGGAAAGGGTCATGGCCACTAGAGTAGAAGCCGCAATGGACAATAGATAGGCCACTCCCATCGGGGCAAAAATACGCCCTTCCACCCCCGTCAGACTAAAAATGGGGGCAAAAACCACGGCGATGATCACGGTGGAAAAAACGACGCTAGTCCGCACTTCGACCGAAGTGTCGTAAACCACTTGAAACGGATGCTTAGGATTACCCAAAGCCTGATTTTGGCGCAGACCCCGGTAGCAATTTTCCATATCGACAATGGAATCATCCACCACGGAGCCGACGGCCACCGCTAGACCCCCTAGGGTCATGGCGTTAATCCCTTGGCCGAACCCGTTTAAAATCATCATGCCAATGAGAATAGAAAGGGGAATGGCGCTGAGGGTAATAATGGCCGTCCGCCAATTCATCAAAAACAGCGCCATCACCACCGCCACAATGATGATTCCGTCCCGCAAAGAGTCCCGCACATTGACGAGGGCCGCCTCAATAAAACTTTCTTGGCGAAACGTTACCTGGAGATTGACCCCGGCGGGCAGGGCCGCTTTTACCTCCGCCATCGCTTTTTCCACAGCTTTTGTCACGGTGGGGGTATCGGCTTGGGGTTGCTTATCAATCACCAACACCACCGCCCGTCGCCCATTCACACTGCCATCTCCCCTCATCAGTGCCGGGCCAATGGTCACCTCCGCCACATCTCGGAGCACAATGGGTTGCCCCTCTCTAGCGGTGATGACGGAATCTGACAATTGAGCAAGATTTTCGATCCGTCCTAACCCTCGAATCACGTCTTCCTGATCGGCGGTTAATAAAAATCCCCCCGCCGCGTTGACATTGGCTTCTTCTACCGCCTCCGTTACCTGTTGCAGAGAAATATTGAAAGCTTTGAGGCGGGCGGGATCGACTAAAACCTGGAACTGCTTCACGTCTCCCCCGTAGGCGACGACTTGGGAAACTCCCGGCGCCGCCAAGATCTGATTGGTAATTTCCCGGTCAACCCGCCGCCTGACTTCCATGAGAGTAGCCTGAGGATTAGCGGCTGACTCATCCACGGTTAGGGCGTACATCAAAATAGTGCTAATAGGGGAAGAAACCGGGGAAATTTGCGGTTCCTCCGCCCCAGTGGGGAGTTTACTGCGGGCGGATTGTAGCCGTTCGGTGACTAATTGTCTGGCTCGGTAAATGTCTGTGTTATCCGCAAAAATCGCCTTGACTACGGAAATACCCACAGCGGAAGAAGAGCGAACCATTTCCACTCCCGGCGTACCGTTAACGGCGCTTTCGATGGGTAGAGTGATTAAGGTTTCCACTTCCTCCGGCGCCAGACCCGGCGCTTCCGTTTGGATTTCCACCTGGGGCGGCGCAAAAGGAGGGAACACATCCAACGGCATTCGGGTAAGGTTATAGCTCCCTAAAATAGCGACTAAAATGGCTCCAATAACCACTAACCAGCGTTGGGCGATAGACCATTTAAGAATTGCATTCAGCATTTTTTGAGCCAATAATTTAGGGTAAATAAATATAGCGGCTTGCAGATTGGTGAGAACGTTCTTCGCTTGCCCTCATCCCCTTCGACTGCGCTCAGGGTATCACCCAGCCCCTTCTCCCAATTCTGGGAGAAGGGGAGCCTAAACCCTCCTTATATCGAAGTTTTCAGTCCCTCTCCCTCTTTGGGAGAGGGATTAGGGTGAGGGTCAGACTGGCCGAGAATATCCCTCACAGGTTGGCTCCGCCGTCGTTTGCCCCAGAGACTCCCGGCCCAAAAGAGTCCAGCGCCGAAAACTGTTCCCCCCAGAGGTAAAAGCCATTCCGGCGCGCTGGGCAAAGCCAAAGTCGATTCTGTGGTTTCCGTGGATTCTTCAGTCCCTTCTTTTTTTTCAGCCGGTTTAGTCCGCAAAGATTGGGCGTAGAGTTGATTCGCCCGTTGAGTCACCACTAAATCTCCGGCAAATAAACCGTCTGTGATTTCCACCCAATCGCCGGAAGTCTGTCCCAGAGTAACGGTAATGGGTTCAAAAACATTGCCATTCCGCACAAAAACCAGATTTTGCTGATCGTTAGTTTTGACAATGGCCGAGGGGGGAACAGCGAGCACAGGAGTGGAGGTTCGACCGGTTAAAATTTCCAATTCAACAAACAGACCGGGCTTGAGTTGACTATCGGGGTTATTCAGAGTTGCTTTCACCGCAACAATTCGATTTTCCCCTTCCACCACAGAGCCGATTTGATTAATCTGGCCCCTAAAGGTTTTATTGGGCGAGCTACTGACCCAGCCCCGCAGGCCTTGGCCCCGGCGAATTTTGTTTAAATCCTTTTCGTAGATATGGGCTGAAACTTGAACTTGGCGACTATTGATCAGCGTAAAAATCGGTTCCCCCGCCTCTTCTCGAAATTCTCCCACTTTCATTTCGTGCTCCGGCGTGCTAGCCGGGTCAAGTACCATCCCCGAGATCGGCGCTTTGATCTCAACGGCGCCGTCGGCGCTGGCGTTGGTTCCCAGTTGCCGCAGACGGGTCTGATAGGTTATTTCGCTTAATTGCATTTGTTTCTGGGCAGTCTTGAGCGCCGACTGGGCCCGTTGCAGTTGGGCTTGGGCTTCGCTGACGGGTAACTGACTTTGGGCCCGGGTTAACTCCGCCTTGGCCTTAGCCAATTCGACTTCGGACTCTAAAAGCTGACGGCGGGGTAATGCTCCATTGATTTCCAGTTCCCGGTCTTTGTTGTAACGCTCCTGGGCAAATTCCTTAGCAATGCGGGCCTCTTCGATGGCGCTCTGGGCCACTCGTCGCTGTTGGCGGTAATTTTCGTGGGCCAGTTTTAAGTCCGTCTGAGCCTCCTCCACCGCGGCCAGCGCCGAGTTGCGTCGGTCTTGGGCCGTTGTCCGCAGTTCCGCCAATTCGGCGCTGGTCATTACAGCCACCGTTTGACCGGCCTGAACGGCTTCCCCCGGCTTGACTAACAGTTTCAGCAATTTGCCTCCTCCGGGGGTCGTGACCTCGATGCGTTGTTCCGGCAGAGTTTCGATTTGGCCCGTTGTTCTCAAACCGGCGCTCAGGTAACGGGGTTGAACCGGCTCTACTTGAATGCCCAGGCGACCCAGGGTCTCCCCGTCAACGGCGACGCCTTGGGCGGACTGGGCCGCTTCGCTTTGGTGAAATTCATCCCCGTGGCCGGCGTGGGCTAGGGCGTCGGGGGAGTAGAGCAGTTTCAGTATCAGGGTGAGATAAAAGAGACTGTAACCGTTGAGCCATGGGAATCTGCGCATAATCGCCAGGTTAAATTGCTCTCTTTAGCTTGTCATCCAAAAATGAAATCAGGATGAATTGGAGCGCAAAGACGGCGCCGGATAACGACAAGGCATCGGCTCAATGCTTTGACATGGGAACTACTGTGATCCCCCCTCTGACTCGCCCTCACGTTGATCCAATCTGAAACCCTTGCATTACTGGAATGGCCCCGCCTCTGTCAACAGGTGGCGGAGTTTGCGAAAATGCTTTGGGTATCCTCGGCGCTCATCCCCAACGCCTCATACAACTCCCGCG
>JAYKIZ010000095.1:0-3228 GCA_035285965.1 Cyanobacteriota bacterium
GCGGCTCGGAAGCCATGGCCCTACCCACGGCCTGCGCCCTGGAGATGATCCACACCATGTCCCTGATCCACGACGATCTGCCGGCCATGGACAACGACGACTACCGCCGGGGCAAACTGACTAACCATAAGGTTTATGGGGAAGACATCGCCATTTTGGCCGGGGACGGTCTCTTAGCCTACGCCTTTGAATACGCCGCGGCCCAAACCCAGGGCGTCGCGCCCCAGAATTTAATCCAAGTGCTGGCCCGCCTCGGGCGCACCGTCGGCGCCGCTGGTCTGGTGGGAGGACAAGTTTTGGATCTGGAATCCGAGGGTAAAACCGACGTCAGCGCCGAAACCTTAACCTTTATCCACACCCATAAAACCGGCGCTTTATTGGAAACTTCGGTGGTGGCCGGCGCCGTGTTAGCGGGAGCTAGTCAGGACGCCCAGGCAAAACTGACCCTCTACGCCCAACGAATTGGCCTGGCCTTTCAGATTGTGGACGATATTTTGGATATCACCGCCACCCAGGCGGAACTGGGCAAAACCGCCGGGAAAGATTTAGTGGCCCAAAAGGTCACCTATCCTAGTCTCTGGGGTCTAGAGGAATCTCGCCGTCAGGCCCGGCAGTTAATCGACGAGGCCCTCGGCGCCCTAGAGAGCTTTGGAGAAAAGGCGACTCCCCTCCGCGCCTTGGCGGAATATATTGTCGAGCGTAAAAACTAGATTTGTCGCGGGAGCCAAACAGGGTATGATGCTGTTCCCCTCCCCACCCCCCAACCCTATGCAGGAATTGAGCGCCGTTTTCCAAAATCAAGTTTTGATCCTTTCCCTGACGGCCTGTTTCACGGCCCAGGGGTTAAAAGCGGTGATCGAACTGCTCCGCAACGGGAAAATTAACCTCCGCTCCTTGGTTTCCACCGGCGGTATGCCCAGCGCCCACTCGGCCTTGGTCGGCGCCTTGGCCGCGGGGGTGGGGTTACAGAAAGGCTGGAGCAGTAACGAGTTCGCCATCGCCGCCCTATTCGCCGTCATTGTCATGTACGACGCCGCCGGGGTGCGTCAAGCCGCGGGCAAACAGGCCCGCATCCTCAACCAAATCATTGACGAACTCTTTCAGGAAGAGCACACCCTCAACGAAGAGCGCCTGAAGGAATTATTAGGACACACCCCCTTTCAGGTGATCATGGGTCTTTCCCTCGGCATCGCCACCGCTTTTTTAGGCTTAACCCTCCTCCCCTTCCCTAATCCCTAACCCCTCACCCCTACTCCCTATGCCCCACACCCTCCGACTTGGTTGGCTTTACCCCAAACTGATGAGCACCTACGGCGACCGGGGCAACGTCATTTGTCTGCAACGGCGGGCCCAGTGGCGGGGTTTAAACGTTGAGATTATTTCCCTAGATCAAAGCGCCGGTGCCGAAGTGTTTACCACCGTAGATCTGATTGCGGGAGGCGGCGCCCAGGACCGACAACAGGAGTTGGTGATGCGGGATCTTCAGGGCGCCAAGGCGGAAGCGTTAAAACACCAGTTAGACCAGGGAACTCCCGGCGTTTTCACCTGCGGAGCGCCGCAACTGTTGGGGCATTACTACGAGCCGGCGCTGGGGCAAAGAATTGAAGGCTTGGGCTTATTAGATCTGATTAGCAAACATCCGGGGCCCGAGGCTCGGCGCTGTATCGGCAATGTGGTCTTTGAGGTGGTTGCGTCTCCTTTAAAAGAAGCGTTACAAACCCAATTCGGCGCCGTTCCTTTGGTGATTGGCTTCGAGAACCACGGCGGCCGCACCTACCTGCAAAGCGTTTCTCCCTTGGGCAAAGTTAAAACCGGCTACGGCAACAACGGCGAGGACGGCTACGAAGGGGCGTTTCATCAAAACACTATCGCCACCTACGCCCACGGTCCCCTTTTACCCAAAAATCCCTTTCTTGCGGACTGGCTTCTAAAAACGGCGCTGGAGCGAAAATATCAGAAATCTATTACTTTAGAACCCTTAGACGACCAATTAGCGGAACAGGCCCGTTCCTCCATGCTCCGGCGCTTGGGTTTGGCGGAAGCAGTTTAGTGATTTTAATTGGCGAAAATCGGCGCTATCTTTAAGAAAACAGTTTTCGTTTGCCCTCATTCCCTTCCCCACTAACCCAAATCGAGGGCATACAAAAAGAAATGCCCTGGCCCTGCTCGCTCAGGCGTCCCTCTAGAACCTGATTGGGCGAGAAAAGATGGGCGACCTCTGGGGAGGAGTAGATTAAATCTTGGCCGTTAATGGCTTCGCCAATGCTCCCTTCTAGAGGTAGATACAGAACATACAGATCTTGCGGTTGCATCCGGCTTAAACGCTCCCTTCCTTGCCACTAGACAAATCCGATAACCTCGCTTTGGCCACGATGGGACAAGGGTTTGAAGTTAATTTCTGGAGATGTCTACTGTAAATAGACTAGGCTGGAATGGGGCAGAGCGGCATGGTAATACCCGCACTTGATCCTCATCATCTACCCCCTAATCTCCTCCAGCCAGTGGCGGTTGTTAAACTCCGTCTGGCTTAGAAATTCATGGATACCAACAACGCCCCTTGCACTGGAAATTTATGAAAATACAGCGTTTCCCTTTGAGTCCTATGGTATCCTAGGCAATAATTAGACCTAACTGTGTTTTTCTTGTCTCCGGGGCAAGACACTGCGCCTGAATTAGCATAAAAATGTCCTCTCTTATCGAACTGTATCAACGAGATAAACAATTCATTCTCGACAAGTCGATTCGTCAAATTCTAGCTTTTGCCGGAGATGGCAAGCTCAAAAATAATAATCAAACCTGTTTAGATTTACGAGATCTACTGTCTTGTTTACCCACGGAAGTCTTGATCCAGTATGCTGATGAGTGTCTGGCGGAAAAATTTGAAGATAGCGGTTTGGTCTTGCAGGATATTGTCAATCAAGCGGGTTGGCGTTTAGGCTTTGAAGTAGAATGCGGGCTGTATCAAGGGTCTAAGAACACTGTGGGCTATGACGGCATCTGGGATCTACCGGGAAAACCCAGTTTAATTATTGAAGTCAAAACCACCGACGCTTATCGAATTAATTTAGATCATATTTATAACTACAAGCGCCGACTGGTGGAACAAACTAGGATTTCCGAAGATTCATCCATCCTGATTGTGGTGGGTCGTAAAGATACCGGCGATCTAGAAGCGCAAATTCGAGGCAGTCGCTACGGCTGGGATTTTCGCTTGATTAGCGTCGATTC
>JAYKIZ010000096.1:0-12096 GCA_035285965.1 Cyanobacteriota bacterium
AAGGGCCGAAGCCAAGGTTTCTCCGGCGGGGCCTATAATAAGCAAGATATTTTTTGTGGTGACGAGGACAACATGGCAGTTTCCCTTAAG
This sequence comes from Cyanobacteriota bacterium, assembly GCA_035285965.1. Lineage (GTDB taxonomy): Bacteria > Cyanobacteriota > Cyanobacteriia > Cyanobacteriales > Microcystaceae > Synechocystis. Next base: position 91 of record JAYKIZ010000096.1, read on the forward strand.
CAGGCCCTAGCCGTCGGCGCTTATATTGTTCAACAAAAGCTCCAGGGCAAACAGCGCTTTCCCCTAGTGCTCATGCTAGAACCTCTGTTTCGTTGTAATCTAGCCTGTTCCGGTTGCGGTAAAATTCAGCACCCGACGGAAATTTTGACCCAGAACCTCTCCCCGGAAGCCTGTTTCGCGGCGGTGGAAGAATGCGGAGCGCCGGTGGTCTCCATTCCTGGCGGCGAACCCTTGCTTCATCCCCAGATTGACGAGATTGTTCGGGGTCTGGTGGAGCGCCGCAAGTTTGTCTATCTCTGCACCAATGCCCTCTTGTTGGAAAAAAGTTTAGATAAATTCCAACCCTCAGAGTATTTGACCTTTAGCGTTCACCTAGACGGTCTGCGGGAGCGCCACGACCATTGCGTCGATCGGGAGGGGGTTTTTGATAAGGCCATCTCCGCCATTAAGGCCGCCAAAGCCAAGGGTTTCCGGGTCACCACCAACACCACGGTCTTTGCGGGAACGGATCCGCGGGAAATGCAAGCCTTTTTTGATTTTCTGCAAACGTTGGGTCTGGACGGCATGATGATTTCCCCCGGTTACAGCTATGAATGGGCGCCGGATCAGGAGCATTTCCTCAAGCGGGAGCAGACCCGGCAGTTATTCCGGCAAATTCTTCAGCCCTGGAAGAGCGGTCAAAAGGCTTGGAATTTTAACCATAATCCGCTTTTTCTCGATTTTCTGCTGGGGGAAAAAGATTACGATTGCACCCCCTGGGGAAGTCCTAGCTATAGCGTCCTCGGTTGGCAAAAACCCTGCTATCTCCTGAACGAGGGCTACTACCAAACCTATCGGGAACTTTTGGAACAAACCCAATGGGAAAACTACGGCCACCGGAGCGGCAACCCGAAATGCGCGGACTGTATGGTTCACTGCGGCTATGAACCCACCGCGGCGCTGGACGCCCTCCATCCCGCCAATATGGGCCGGGCGCTGGGGAGCGTTTTCGGGAGTTAAGGGACGACTCTTTCGACCACCCAATCGGGAGAGATAACTTGCGCCTGAGCGCCGTACTGGAGAATACGCTGGCGAAACCAGAAGAGACAATCGTCTTGGCTGGCTAGCTCGACGTAATTTTCCCCCAGGTTACGCTGGATCACTTCCTCCCGGCGCCGGCGGGGTTAGGGGAGATCAAATCCCTATTTAAGATAAACGCTCCGCCCAGCGCAGTTTAGCGGAGCGGGCCCGAGGATTGGCGGCCAATTCCTCAGCGCCGGCGAGGATTGGTTTTTTAGTGAGAACTTTGAGCTGGGGATGTTCTCGGAATCGATGTTTCACTAATCGGTCTTCGAGGCTATGAAAACTAATGATCCCAATGCGTCCGCCGGGTTGGAGCCAATGGGGCGCCTGCTCTAAAAAGCGGGTGAGGGAACCCAGTTCATCGTTCACGGCGATGCGGAGCGCCTGAAAAACTCGGGTGGCGGGATGGATGCGACCGTAGCGGTATTTCGGGGGGACGGCGCCGGCGATGATGTCGGCTAACTCCGCTGTGGTTTGCAACGGTCGGCGCTCCACAATTCTGCGGGCCAGGCGCCGGGAGAGGCGCTCTTCGCCGTACTCCCAAAAAATCCGGGCCAGATCCGTTTCGCTGTCATGGTTAACAATCTCCGCGGCAGTCAGCGCCTGACCGGGATCCATCCGCATATCTAGGGGCGCCGAGTGACGGAAACTAAAACCCCGCTCCGGTTGGTCGAGTTGGGGGGAGCTGACGCCCAAATCGGCGATAATCCCGGCAAGACTTTGGGGAGTCCCCGGAAAATCGGCAAAGTTGCCCCCCCAAAACTGGATCCGCTCCAAAAACGGCGCTAGGCGTTCCCGGGCCGCGGCCAGCGCCTGGAGATCGCGGTCGATCAGGATCAGGTTAATGTGGGGACTGGCCGTCAAGAGCGCCCAACTATGGCCGCCGCCCCCCGCCGTGGCGTCTAGGTAGGTTTGCCCGGATTCTAGGGATAACCCCGCCGCCATCTCGGCGCTGAGGACAGAAAGATGTTCAAAAGGCGCCGTCTCGGCGCTGTCAAGGGGGATATTCATCGAGGAACAAAAGCGGTCAACGGCTATTCTAGGAGGGGGGATCAAGGCTCCGGCCCCTGACGGCAACAGGAACTTATAGCCCCTAAAATAATTCAAACACTGTTAAGAGACCTTTACCCAGATTTCGCTAGCTTACCACCCCGAGCGACCAGACGTGCATGATTACTTGCTCCCGTCCCTTTCACGACTTGAACCGAGTTCTGAGTCGGTTTTTTTTAGTCAATTCCCTGGCGCTCCTAGGGATTTGCGGCGGGATTGTCCCACAAGCGAGTCTCCGTCCCCCCGCTCTCTTCTTCAGTCATTTCGCTTATTCCCAAAGTTTTTCCGATACCCAAATTAAGCAATACGCCCAAGCCGTTGTCGCCATCGAAGCCGAAAGAAAGACCACCTACGATAAGCTCCAAAGTGTTTTAGGGAAAACGCCGCCCCCCATTGTTTGCAATCAAAAAGACAGTTTCCGAGGGCTATCCCGAGAGGCTCGAACCCTGGCGGTCAATTTTTGCAATCAATCTAAAAAAATCGCCGAGCAGAGCGGTTTAACCGCTCAGGTCTTTAACGCCATTACCCAGGCGGCCCGTCAGGACGCCAACCTCAAAAAACAAATTCAACGGGCGATTTTAAGACTGAAACCTAACGGCAAGTAAGACTGAAAAAAGTTATCTGTTTCACCGGCGCTAGCCGCCTAACTCCTCCTCTTGGGAGCTAACGTGTACACACAAGTGGAGTCTGAGCTAGTTTCCATCCGATGTAGAGTTCTCAGGGAAATCGATAAGGCAAGAACGGTTAAGCGCTTAATGGCTTCGACCGATTCGAGTTGAGTGGCTTCGAGATTTAAGCCGGCTCGTTTGAGGATAGCAAACACTTGTTCGATGTACCAGCGCCAGCAATACCATTGAATAACTTGCAGAGCTTGTTCGATGCAAACAACTTCATGGGTGGTCAACAGTCGCCAATGAATCGGCGCTTGTCCAGCAGGAGGGTTGACTGCCTTTGCCTCTACCGCATCAAGTAGTCCTTCTACCTGTTGCCAGCACTGGTCTGCCACACCCCGTACTAACTCTGAAACCGTCAACTTCTCGTTCCCCAGAAACCGATAGTACCCAACTTGTTCGGCTCGATTTTGGCTGATTTGACGAATGTTTATCGATTGGCACTGAAGCATCGTCTCGTATAATGAAGCCCCCTTTTTACTAAACGAGGGTCACCAAAAGCGGTTCCTTGAATTGTTTCAGCGTGAATGATGATTGGGTTATCCATAAGCGCTGCTACTTTTAAGCGACTATAGTCTAAGCCCAACTTGTGTTTACACGGTAGCTCCCAAGGGGAGGGGACAAAGATTTCTGGTTCTCCCCCTTCGCAAGGGGGAGTTAGAGGGGGTTTTGACATTTGTGTATACACCGTAGCTCTTAGGAGGGGGTTGGGGGGTGGGTTCTGACCTAGAGAGAAAGAGCGAACCCACCCCTAACCCCTCCGGAGGAGGGAACTGGAAACTTGGGATTTCAAGTTTGACTTGGGTTGACCCCGCCCGCGACTGTGGCAAGATAGACTGATAGCTTTAAAACGCCGTTAACCCTGACGCCATGACTAGCCCCAGCGCCGACAATTCCAAAACCCTAGAGGCAATGAAACATTTTGCCGAGCAATACGCCAAACGCACTAACACCTACTTTTGTAGCGACCTCTCCGTCACGGCGGTGGTGATTGAAGGCTTGGCCCGCCACAAAGAAGACCTCGGCTCACCCCTTTGCCCCTGTCGGCACTATGAAGATAAGGAAGCGGAAGTCAAAAATACCTTCTGGAACTGCCCCTGCGTGCCCATGCGGGAGCGTAAGGAGTGCCACTGTATGCTCTTTCTCACCCCGGATAACGACTTCGCCGGCGCCGAGCAGTCGATTTCCATGGAGTTGCTAGAGGAAGTTAAGGCTAGTCTTTCCGCTTAGTTCATCTTAATTGTTCAAATTTCGGCGCCGATGGTGAGGGCCAAGCGAAAACCGAGATCGTAGAGCGCCGTCTCTTCGGGAAAATGACCGCGGGAGGCGGAGCGACAATGTTGGGGGCCCCGGTTCCAAGAGCCGCCCCGCACCACCCGATCCGGCGCCGCCTCGGCGGAGGGCCAAACTTCTCCCGCGGGGGGACGATGGAGGTAGTTGGGATGCCAGGGGTCGGCGCACCATTCCCGGACGTTGCCGTGGAGATCCCCTAGGCCAAGGGGGTTACAGATTTGAAAATAGTCCGCCGGGGTTGTTTCCCGGCGATCCACGCCCAGGGGGCCTTGACCATAGGCGCCGCGATTGCAGATTTGTCCTTGATATTCCCAATCCACGCCGGAATAGTTGGCTAAATCGGTGGTAATGGTCGGGCCAAAGTGAAAGGGGGTGGAGGTTCCTCCCCGGCAGGCGTATTCCCATTCTCCTTCCGTCGGCAGACGCAGGGGTAAATCTAGATGGCGGGCTAGGCGCTGGCAGAATTCCGCCGCTTGTCGCCAGGTAACCTGCTCCACGGGGCGCTCGGCGCCGCTAAAGTTGGCGCAGTCGGGATCTAAGGACTCTTTAACCTTCGGCAGGGCGCAGACCGCTTGCCATTGGCGCTGGGTGACGGGGTACTGTCCCAAAGCGAAAGCGCTGACGGTAATCTGGGTTTGGGGGCCTTGTTTTTTTTGGAACCCTTCTTCCTCCGGCGGAGCGCCGAGGAGTCCCTGACCGGCGGGAATCAACAGGAGCGTCAACTCGACCCCTTCCCCTAGGGGAAGAATGAGGCCGGGGCGTTGTCTCGTTTCCCGTTTGAGAACGGCGCCCTGGGCGTCCACTTCCACAGTTTCAAAGGCAATTTGGGTTTTCGTGACCATCGCGACTATAACCGCTGAGGAGGAATCAATTTTTTATCCTAATTCTAGAGGGAGGATGGGGAAGAAAGGGAGGATGGGGAGGAGTGGGAGGTTTTTTTAAAACTGGTAAGCTGGCTCAAGCGCCGCTCCAATTCTGGGGCAATAAACCTAAAATGCAAGGGTTAGCGCCGCCGCCCTCCCTCTCAAAAAAACGACCTTCAGGATACCCATGGCTACCACTATCGAAACCGACCTTAAGGAAATATTTGTCAAGTTTGACCAGCGTTTTGACCGTTTAGAGCAACGTCTAGACAGAATTGACAGCGACCTAACTGTCCTCAAGGTCTCCCAAGCTGAAATCAGGGGCGATATTGCCAACCTCAAAACAGAGTTGACGCTCACTAGAGAAGACGTGAAAGACCTGAAGGGCCGGGCGTCGGCTCAAATTTGGGCGCTGATTGTCGCCATGATTGGGGCGATTGCCGCCGCCGCGGTTAAGTTTGGATTTTTTCCCAACCCCTAATCCCTAATTTCCAATGAGCGCTAAAGCGGCCCGACCTTATACCCTCCTCTCCATTGGAGCGGCTTTGATTACCATGGCCCTGAAGTTCGGCGCCTATAGCCTAACCGGCTCTGTGGGGTTGTTGTCCGACGCCCTAGAGTCAGGGGTAAATTTAATTTCGGCGCTGGTGGCTTTTTGGGCCTTATCCGTGGCGGCTAAACCGCCGGATGCGGAGCATCCCTTTGGCCACGGCAAGGCGGAATATTTTTCCAGCGGCTTAGAAAGCGCCTTAATTCTGGTGGCGGCGCTGACTATTGGTTTTGCGGCCCTGCAACGGTTGGGGAATCCCCAGCCGTTGGAAAATCCAGAAGGCGGTTTACTTTTGGCCATAATCGCCGCGGCGATTAACGGCGGAGTGGCTTGGCTTCTCCTCAAGGCCGGCCGCAGACTTCGTTCCATTACCCTCCGGGCCGACGCGCACCATTTACTGACAGATGTCTGGACTTCAGTGGGGGTGGTGGCGGCGGTGGGGCTGGCGGCGGTGACGGGTTGGAATATTTTAGATCCTCTCATCGCCTTGGCGGTGGCCGCGAATATTCTCTGGGTCGGCTTTGGCTTACTGCGGGAGACTCTCTCGGGTTTGCTGGATCAATCCATTCCCCCGGAAGAACTGCAAACCATCCTGACGCTGTTCGCGCCCTACGAAGCCCAGGGCCTGCGCTTTCATCTCCTCCGCACCCGACTGGCCGGCGCTCAGCGGTTTATTTCCTTCCATGTTTTAGCGCCGGGAGATTGGACGATTCAGGCAGGACACGATCTCTGCGAGGCGCTGGAAAGCGAAATTGTTGCGGCGCTGCCCCAGAGCCAAATTACGACCCACCTGGAACCGTTGGAAGATCCCCGCTCCTGGAGCCATAGCCCCAAGGATTAACCCTTAAACTGTTAAAGATGAACAGTCTCGGTTATCCCTGATCACTGATAACTGTTACCTGTTACCTGAAAAACCCCGGAGTTTTGCATGACCCAGACTAGCCACTTTATCGGGGAAGACGCCGCCGCTCGGGTCAAAATCCTGAGCGAAGCCCTTCCCTACATCCAGCATTTTGCCGGGCGGACGATTGTGGTCAAGTACGGCGGCGCCGCAATGAAGGACGGAGGTCTTAAGGATAAGGTGATTCGGGATATCGTTTTTATGGCCTCTGTGGGCGTGCGACCGGTGGTGATCCACGGCGGCGGCCCGGAGATCAACATTTGGCTGGATAAAATGGGCATCGCCCCCCAATTTAAAGACGGCCTCCGAGTCACGGACGCGGCCACCATGGACATTGTGGAAATGGTGCTGGTGGGGCGGGTTAATAAGGAATTGGTCGCCTTGATTAACCAGGCGGGCGGCTCGGCGGTGGGTCTCTGCGGCAAAGACGCCAATTTAGTCACGGCCCGGGGAATGGCGAACAAAGAGATTGGATTCGTGGGGGAGGTCAGTAATGTGGACGCTCGTTTGGTGGAATCCCTAGGACAAAGCGGTTATATTCCCGTCATCTCCAGCGTCGCCGCCGACGAGTCGGGGCAGGCCCACAATATTAACGCCGACACCTTTGCCGGAGAAATCGCCGCGGCGCTCGGCGCCGAAAAGTTGATCTTGTTGACGGATACCCGGGGCATTTTGCGGGACTATAAAGACCCCGCCACCCTCATTAACCAGATGGATATTCAACAAGCTAGGGAACTCATTAAAGAGGGCGTCGTCGCCGGGGGCATGATTCCCAAGGTCAACTGTTGCGTGCGTTCCCTTGCTCAGGGAGTCCGGGCCGCCCACATTATCGATGGGCGCATTCCCCACGCTCTCCTGCTGGAAGTCTTCACAGATATGGGCATCGGCTCTATGATCGTCCCTTCCCAGTACCATCTTTAACTCTCGGCATTCCCTATGGTCAGGCTTTTTCCGTTATACTTGCCAGCTAGATTTAGGAAAGTAACCCCATGATGATTTTTCCCGGCTCCACGGTGCGCGTGATCAACGTCGACGACACTTACTACCGTTTTGAAGGATTGGCGCAACGGGTCAGCGACGGCAAAGTGGCGGTTTTATTTGAAAACGGCAACTGGGATAAGCTCGTCACCTTTAACCTTAACGAACTGGAAGTGATTAATCCCCTGGTGAAAAAGTAAGCCCCGCCCATGAGCCACTGTCGGGTCTTTGTCTACGGCACCCTCAAACCGGGGGAGAGCAATTACGGCGCTTACTGCGAGGGCAAATTGCTGAGCTACGAAAAAGCCTACTGTCGGGGCCGTCTTTACGAGCTAAGCCTAGGGTATCCCGGTTTAAGCGCCGGAAGCGACCCGGTTTGGGGCTATCTTTTAACCTTCAAAGATCCCCGCGGCTTGGGGGATTTAGACTCTCTGGAAGACTATCAACCCAATCGAGCGCCGTCGGAGAACGAATACCAGCGCCGATTAAGCCCGATTTTTCAGCCCAATCATCAGTTTCTAGCCTTAGCTTGGGTTTATACCATGACCCCGGCAACCGTCCGGCGCTATCAAGGGCGCTATTTACCCGCCGGCGAATGGTCAGGGTTTCCTAATCCAGGAAGCCGTTGACCCCGGCGATCCCTGATAAAATGACCTCTTGATTCGTCCTTCCCATCATTACTTTTCAAGGTTTAACCAGCTATGGGCCGCGCCAATAAAGTCGTCTTAGCCTACTCCGGCGGAGTAGATACCTCCGTTTGTATTCCCTACCTGATCCATGAGTGGGGCGTGAAGGAAGTGATTACCTTAGCCGCGGATTTGGGGCAGGGGGACGAATTGGCGCCGATCCAAGCCAAGGCCCTCCGGTGCGGCGCCGTTGAATCTTTAGTGATCGACGGGCAAGCGGAATTTGTGCGGGACTACGCCTTCCGGGCCATTCAAGCCAACGCCCTCTACGAAAATCGCTATCCCCTCTCCACGGCGCTGGCTCGGCCCCTGATCGCCAAGATGCTGGTGGAAGCGGCGGAAAAATACGGCGCCGACGCCGTGGCCCACGGGTGCACCGGCAAAGGCAACGACCAGGTGCGTTTTGACATTTCCATCATGGCCTTAAACCCGGAGTTGAAAGTTTTAGCGCCGGCCCGGGAATGGAAAATGAGCCGGGAAGAAACCATCGCCTACGGGGAAAAATTCGGGGTGGAGTCGCCGGTGAAAAAATCCTCCCCCTACAGCATCGACCGCAACCTTTTGGGCCGCAGTATTGAAGCGGGGCCCCTGGAAGATCCCATGACGGAAGCGCCGGAGGAGGTCTATCTCCTGACCCAAGCCATCGCCAATACCCCCGACGAGCCGGAGTATGTGGATATCTACTTTGAACAGGGGATTCCGGTCGGCTTAAACGGGCAAACCCTAGAGGGGGTGGAGTTAATCGAACGCCTCAACGCCATCGCCGGCAAACACGGGGTGGGCCGGATCGATATGATCGAAAACCGAGTGGTGGGGATTAAATCCCGGGAGATCTACGAAGCGCCGGCGCTGTTGGCGCTGATCGACGCCCACCGGGATCTGGAAAGCCTGACCCTGACGGCGGACGTGACCCACTACAAAAACACCGTCGAAGAAATTTACAGCCAACTGATCTATCGCGGTCTCTGGTACAGTCCCCTCAAGGAATCCCTCGACGCCTTTATCCTCAAAACCCAGGAGCGGGTCACGGGGATGGTGCGGATGAAGTTCTTTAAGGGCACGGCGAAACCCGCGGGACGCCAGTCCGACTATTCCATCTACGATCCCGACCTGGCCACCTACGGCATGGAAGACCAGTTCGACCACAAAGCCGCCGAGGGCTTTATCTACATCTGGGGTCTGCCCACCAAGGTTTGGGCCCAGAAATTACGGGGTTAACCCGAGGGGAAGAGGGGGGAAACTCCCTCTTAAATACGCAAGAAGCGCGAAAAAATAAAGAGGGGGAGCATCTCACTTTTGCAAATAGTACGATTCAAACCTTGACCCTCACCCTAAATCCCCCTTTGCAAGGGGGACTTTGAACCCGAATCCGGTTCCCCTCTTTCTAAGCGGCGCTAGGGGGGATCGTGACACTTGTGTGTACACGGTAGGCCCCTCTCCAAGAGGGAAACTGAATAAGTAGGAATCACTGATCGGAGATAAATGCCCCTCCCTTGGAGGGGCGGTAGCCTGACGGGGTGGTCAAGCGCTTTGTTGCAATCCCTTTCTCCGGCGCTTAGGGCTGAAGAGCTTTTCCTCTACCCGTGGATTGACCTCTGTGGCAAGATAACATAGGCTTCAAAAACTAACGATTGAGACCCCATGGCTTTTTTGCTCCAACGCCCCGAAATTCCCCCTAGCGCCTGGCGCCGTCCCCTGGGTCAGGGTTGGGAAAACCCCTATCGGGTGCGCTACGCCAGCAATTTAGACGACGGCCCTTGGCACGGAGCGCCGTTGGGAGGATTCGGCGCCGGTTGCGTCGGGCGCTCTCCTCGGGGGGATTTTAATTTATGGCATCTGGACGGGGGCAACCACATTTTTAAATCCCTGCCGGCTTGCCAATTCGCCCTCTACGAATACGCCGAGGGGGAAACGCCCCAAGCCTACGCGCTCTGTACAGAAAAACCAGAGGATGGAACTCTGGGAAATTGGCAATGGTATCCCCAGGGTCAAGGAACCTACGCGGCGCTCTATCCCCGCAGTTGGTTCGACTATCGGGGCGTCTTCCAAAGCGAAGCCACCTGCGAGCAATTTTCGCCCATTTGGGGTCATAATTATCAAGAAACGAGTTATCCCATCGCGCTTTTTGACTGGACTTTTTTTAATCCCACCGATAAGCCCTTAACCCTAAGTCTCTTAGTCACCTGGCAAAACACCCTCGGCTGGTTTACCAACGCCATTAAATCCCCCACGGTGAAGGTGCGGGACGACGGCAGTCCCGTCTATGAGTATCAACCCCGCTGGGGGGATAGCACGGGGAATTTTAACCAGTGGATTGAAGACCACTACCGGGTGGGCTGTCTCTTCAACCGCATCCAACTGGGGGAAACAGTGCGGGAAGGAGAAGGGCAAATGTGTATCGCTAGCATTACCAATCCCAGCTTAGAAGTCTTTTACCATAGCCGTTGGAATCCCCAAGGCGACGGCGCCGAAATTTGGGACTTTTTTAGCGGCAACGGCTCTCTGCCGGATTATCAGGACGAAACCCCCGCGGAGCCGGGGGAGCAGATCGCCGGCGCTATGGCCATTCGCTTCACCATTAAGCCGGGGCGGGTGCGGAAAATTCCCGTGGTTTTGGCGTGGGATCTGCCGGTGACGGAATTTGCGGAAGGGGTGACCTACTACCGGCGCTATACGGACTTCTACGGACGCAACGGGCAGAATGTTTGGGCCATGGCCCGGACGGCGCTGAAACACGGGGACGTCTGGCGGGAGCAAATTCAGGATTGGCAAAAGCCGATTTTAAACGACCCGGATTTGGCGGATTGGCTAAAGATGGCGCTCTTTAACGAGCTTTACCTCTTGACCCAGGGCGGCGCCCTCTGGACCGCGGCTACGGAAACGGCGCCGGCGGGGCAGTTTGGGGTCTGCGAGTGTATGGATTACCGCTGGTATGAGAGTTTAGACGTCCGGCTCTACGGCTCTTTCGGCTTAATGATGCACTGGCCCCGTTTGGATAAAGCGGTGTTATTGGATTTCGCCAAAGCTATTTCCCAGGAGGACTTAACGCCCCGGATCATCGGCTACAACCAAGCCAGCGCCGTTCGCAAAGCCAAGGGCGCGACGCCCCACGACCTCGGCGCGCCCAACGAGCACCCCTGGGAACAGACCAATTACACCAGTTACCAAGACTGTAATTTGTGGAAAGACTTGGGGAGCGATTTTGTTCTCCAGGTTTATCGGGATTACCGTTTCGCAGGGACGCCGGACGGGGAATTTTTGGCGGACTGTTGGCCCGCCATCGGCGATACCCTGGCCTATCTCAAAGCTTTTGACCTCGATAATGACGGCATTCCCGAAAATAGCGGAGCGCCGGACCAGACCTTTGACGACTGGCAACTGAAGGGCGTCAGCGCCTACTGCGGGGGACTCTGGATCGCGGCCCTGGAGGCGGCGCTGGCCATCGGGCGGATTTTACTGCGGGAAAAACGCTTAGATCCGGGGGAAATTGAGGAAAAAATGACCCTGTATCAAGCCTGGCTAACCCAGTCCCGCTCCGTTTATCACGAAACCCTCTGGAATGGGGAATACTACCGTCTGGATAGCGCCAGCGGCTCCCAGGTGGTGATGGCGGATCAACTCTGCGGTCAATTTTACGCCCGGCTCCTCGGTTTACCCGATGTCGTGGCGCCGGAGTTTACAGAGAAAGCGTTAAAGAAAATTTACGACACCTGTTTTCTCAAATTCGCCGACGGTCAATTCGGCGCCGCCAATGGACTTCTCCCCGACGGCGCTCCCGAAAATCCCCAGGCCACCCATCCCCTGGAGGTTTGGACGGGGATTAATTTCGGTTTAGCGGCCTTTTTAGTCCAAATGGGCTTTAAAGCCGAGGCTTTGGGACTTGCGGAAACCGTCGTCCGTCAGATCTACGAGAACGGTCTCCAATTCCGCACCCCGGAGGCCATTACGGCGG
>JAYKIZ010000097.1:0-6826 GCA_035285965.1 Cyanobacteriota bacterium
CGTCAACTCATACCAGCGCTGAATCCGTTGTTGAATCGAGGCGATGGGAGTCAGGGTCTCGGCGCCCAGTTGCGCGTCCCAAAAGCGCCGAACGAGGCTGTCCAAAATCCCTACGTCATAGCCCTTATTGGAGAGATGGAGCGCCGTCGCCCAGCCGCAGTAGCCGTCCCCTCCGATCACCAAAACTCGCATATTAAACTCGATAAACTTTCTTGGTTGGTATCCCAATAATTTATCAGGTCTGGGGGCGCCCAGGGCCTTGAGGGAATTTTATCGGTTAACTATTTTGGAGCGGTGGGGGCCGGGGCGGGCGGGGAAGTCGGCGCTGGGGAATTGGGGGAAGCCGTCGGCGCCTGGGCGGGGTTAGCGGGGGTCGGAACATTAAAGGGCGTATCCACAAAGCCCAATTCTAGTAGTTGTTGGTAGGCTTTCCGGCCGAGGTCGGTGGTGGGATTTTGGGAGCGAATGATTTGGATCAGCAGGGGAACGGCGAGTTCCGGCTCGTTTTTGACCCGATGCACTAGGGCCAGGCGGTAGGTGGCTTCGTCCCGCAACTGTCCGGTTTTCAGCGCCGCGGTGCGTTGCTCTTCAAAAATGGCCGGGCTGATGCCGGTGAAACTATTGGCTAACTGGAGGTGAAAGTTGGAAAGTTGGTTATAAATGCGTCGGGCCTGCTGAAGTTTATCTAGGGCTTTAGCGTAGTCGTTCTGATTAATGGCGGCGTTGGCCTCGTCCATGATTTTCTTAGCGCCGGCTAGGCTTAAAACGCTACCGGGCTGGTTGAGGGGGCGGAGGCTGTTGGGGTCGGTTTCGTCCACTTCCTCGGCGGGGAAGGGGTCGGTGGGAATTTCCGGCGCCGGGGTCGGAGCGGGGGTCTGCGCTTGAACGGCGCCGCCGAGGGTTAACCCCAGAACCAGAGAGAGAAGAGAAACCCAGCCAGAGGCGCGAAACGAAACTGCAAACATGGGAACAGACGACAGCGGTAAATCTTGGGGTATCTTATCATTGCCCGGACAATTCCCCAGTTTTTTGGGCCCAGTTATGACCCTACTCTCTAGCCACTTGTTTTTACTGGGGGGGGCGGGCTTCGTCGCCGGATTGCTGGCGGGTTTATTGGGCATCGGCGGCGGGACAGTGCTTGTGCCTCTACTGGTAACCCTTAACTACACTCCCGTTCAAGCCGTCGCCACCAGTAGCCTCTCCATTGTCATTACCTCCCTCTCCGGCAGTCTCCACAACTGGCGCCGGGGATATCTGCGTCCGCAAGCCGTTCTCGCCTTGGGCCTCCCCGCCCTAGCCAGCGCCCAAATCGGAGTCCTCCTCAGCGACCGCGTTTCGCCCCAATGGCTACTGCTCGCCTTCGGTTTTCTGTTACTAACCAATCTGGGGTTAATGCAGTGGCGGCTCCGGTTAGTCGGCTCTGGGGAATCCGCCCCGGCAGTGGGAATGAACCCCGCCCTAGTTCAACTATTGACCGGCGCCGCGGCGGGATTTCTAGCGGGGTTCTTCGGGGTGGGGGGCGGCGTTATTTTAGTGCCCTTGCAAATGGTCGGTTTGGGGCGCCCTTTAAAAGAAGCGATTCAAACCAGTTTGGGGGTGATTATCCTGACGGCGCTGGCCGCCGTTGTCGGTCACACCCTCCAGGGCAACGTGCTCTGGCGGGGGGGATTGCTTCTTGGCGCGGGGGGCCTCGTCGGCGCTCAAATCACGGCCCGTTGGCTTCCCAAGCTTCCCGCTCGGGTTGTTAATCTCTGTTTTTCGGCGCTGTTGCTCAGCCTAGCAGTCTATACCTTTGGGCAGGCGCTGTTTAAGCCGTTCTAGTCTTTGCTCCCTCTCGGCGCTCCTGCCTTAAAATAAACCTGAAGAGTCAGCGAGGGGGTTGCGGAGCCAATGTCTCTGAGGAAAGTCCGGGCTTCCCAAAGACCAGACTTGCTGGGTAACGCCCAGTGCGCGCGAGCGCGAGGAAAGTGCCACAGAAAAATACCGCCTTTCTCGGGGAACAGTAAAACAGTTAACAGCAAATCGCTGATAACTGTTACCTGATAACTGAAGAGGTAAGGGTGCAAAGGTGCGGTAAGAGCGCACCAGCGGCGTCGAGAGGCGCCGGCTCGGTAAACCCCGGTTGGAAGCAAGGTCGGAGGAACAAGGGTTGGTCTTTTTCCCGTTCCGTTTTAGGCGAACCGCTGGAGGGATTTGGCAACAAGTCTCCTAGATAGATAACTCCCCGGTTGGGGTCTTCGGACTCCAAACGAACAGAACCCGGCTTATGTCTGACTCTTCTTCACCTTTGTCTTGGCTCTGATGGCGCGATGGCGTTCCCGCCTTGGAAACCGGTTCTCCTAGGGCTATGATCTGAGCGTTCTCTTTATAAGGAATCTGTGCTCTCCATGCTCAACTGCCGTCCCCTTGCCTTCCTCGCCCTCGGCTGGGCCCTCCTGTCCCTCAGTCCCGCCCAGGCGGAATCCGCGCTCGAGCGAGTGGCAAGAACCGGAGAACTCAACGCTGGGACTCGCGCCAACGCGGCGCCTTTTGGTTATACCGATCAAGAGGGAAAAGCGGCGGGGTACGGCGTGGAATTATTGCGTTTAATTCAAACGGCGCTGGCGGAAAAGCTCGGTAAACCCATTCGGCTCAATCTGCAAACCGTAGAGACCTCCAATCGTTTCAGCGCCGTGGAAAGCGGCAAGTTAGAGATTGTCTGCGAAGGGGCGACGATTACTCAAAAGCGTCTGGAAACGGTTGACTTCTCCATTCCCTTTTTTATGTCCGGCGCTCAATTTTTAGTCAAAGGTCGCGACGACCAAAGCTTTGACATTAACGGCACCTTGGAAAATTTACGGATTGGCTATATCCCCAAAACCACCACCAGCGAGATCATTCCTAAAATTTACCCCTTCGCCAAGTGGATTCCCGTCGCCAGCCGCGGTCAAGGCATTGAAAAACTGAATCAAGGGGAAATTAAAGCGATGGTCAGCGATGGTATTCTTCTCCTGGGGGAATTGGTGCAGGCGGGTTATAATCCTCGCAATTACGCCCTCACGCCTCGTCAGCCCATGACCACGGAACTCTACGGCTGTATTTTACCCAAAAATAATCCCCAGTGGAAACAGTTAGTGGACACGGTCATTTCTAGCGAACAAAATCACGACCTACAAACCAAATGGTTTAACGAAGAAGGGAGTTTATTTCCCAATATTGTCCGCATTGATCCCCGGTGAAACATGTTTAGGCGTCAGTTATTGGTCACCAGTTATGAATGGCTTCCGGTTCCCCTCCTTGGAGGGGTGGCAGGCGTAGCCTGACGGGGTGGTCAACTCTTGCTTGGAGCGGAGCGCCCTCTTGATTCATGCGTCAATTTCAAAAACTATAAAATCCGGGGGAGTTTAAAAATGGAGACGGCGCCGATTCACTGGCCCCAAATGGGTTGCGGCACTTGGGCTTGGGGCAATCAACTACTCTGGGGTTACAATCCCCAAATGGACTCGGAGTTGCGGGCGGTTTTTGAATACAGCCTCCAGCGGGGAGTCACCCTTTTCGATACAGGAGATTCCTACGGCACCGGGCGCTTTCAGGGCCGAAGCGAGCGCCTGTTGGGAGAATTCGCCCAGGGTTTTCCCCAGCAATCTTTTTACCTCGCCACTAAATTGGCGCCCTATCCTTGGCGCTGGACGCCTCAGTCTTTAGTCCAAGCCGGAGAAGCTTCCGCTCAACGTCTGGGGCGCCCCATCGATCTCGTTCAACTCCACTGGTCAACGGCGAATTACGCGCCCTGGCAGGAGCGTCCTTTATTAGAAGGATTGGCGACGCTTTGTCAACAGCGCCGAGCTAGGGCGGTGGGATTATCCAACTTCGGCCCCCGGCGCCTAGCCTTTGCTCACCAATATCTGAAGGAGCGAGGGATCTCCATCGCTAGCCTCCAGATTCAATACTCTCTCCTCTGTCCCGAACCCCTGACCCATTCCGATCTGCGGGGTCTTTGCCGGGATTTGGGCATTAAAATCATTGCCTACAGTCCCTTAACCCTGGGTCTGTTAACTGGCAAATACCAACCCGAAGGGCCCTACCCCCCCGGTTTGCGTAATCTCCTCTTTCGGCGCCTGCTCCCGTCTCTGAAACCGTTACTGGCCGCCCTCGGCGCCGTGGCCCAGGCTCGGGGAAAAACGCCCGCCCAGGTGGCTCTCAATTGGTGCATCCAAAAAGACACTCTTCCTATTCCCGGCGCTAAAACCCTGACCCAAGCCCAGGAAAATAGCGGCGCCCTCGGTTGGAGTCTGGACGCGGGAGAACTAGCGGAGTTGGATAGGATTGTCGAAACATTACCCCGAAGGATGGTGCAAAATATTTTCCAAAGCCGATGACAGAGAAGGGTTGGCAAAGATAAACTGCTAAACTACCCACAGGATTCTGGAGCCAACTTTGTGAAAACCTGTATCGATTGGGGTCTAGCGCTGGCCACCCCGCCCTTCCTCGGCGCTCTCCGCTTAGCTCAGACCCTCGGAGTCGAACTCCAAACCCTGGGAGAATGGAGCGAAGAACTCTTCCGGGGTCAGCGCCTGCCGGTCTTGCCCTTCCCCGATTCGGACACAACCCCCTAGCTCCCCATGGCCCGCTCTGGCAAACAAAAATTTCCCCATCTGTTAGGTTCCCAGTGGACCGCCCGCCAAGAAACCTGGGGCTGGCGCCATTTTCGGGTGGTTAACCGGCGCCGGCAGGGCAAATGGGTCTTCGCCGAACTTGCGGCCTGTTGCGATCCTCAGACCCGGTTTTGGATTAACGCTCAACAATTGCAAAACCGAGACCTCTGGAGGGCCGGACTGCAACCCCTGAGCGCCGAGACTGCGAGCGTTAACTGAGAATTGAATCACCGACTCACCGAAAAGCTCTATGACTCCTGTTCCCGTCGATCTTCCCGCCGCGGTCGCCGCGGCGCTAGCCGCCACCGAGCGGGCCCTAGCGGACGGCTTAACCCGCCTGCAAATTGAACTGCTTGTTCCGGAAATCGCCCTAGAAGCCCAGGAGCTAGCCCGCCAATTTACCCCCCTCTTCGCCTCCGCTGGGCCGAATCTACGGGTTCTGTTCCCCGACGCCGGCGCCGCGGCGCTGGCCCGCCGGGATTGGGGAGAAACGGTCTTTCAAGTCGGCGACCTGGGCAGTCGCAACACCCCGGTAGACGCCAAAATCGCGCCGGAGGACGAAGCCTACTTAGTGGTGGGGCCCTCGGCGGTAGAAGTGAACACGGTGGAGCGTCTCTGCGAGTTGGCGGAGCATCGCCCGGTGGTTCTGCTCATCCCCCAACTGGAGGATGTCTCCATTGTCGGCATTGGCTATGCGGCGCGACAATTGCGGGAGCGGTTTCTGAGTTCTTTAACCAGCAGTTATTATTTTCGTCCTCTAGACGGCGCCGCGGTTCTACGGGACTATCCGTCTCTCTGGCGAGTTTATCAGCAAGATGAAGACGGCGCTTATCAACTACTAACGGAGCAAGGGGAAAAACCCCTAGGAGAAGCCCTAGAGCGCCTGTTGGCAGGAGACCAGGAAACCGGCGCCAGCGCCGAAAATCGTCCTCGTAAGGCGGGATTATTCGCTCAGGTGGGGCAATTTTTAAAGGCGCTGTCCTCGTAAAACCCTGAAATTTATCCAATCTTCGGGCCGTTGTTTTGACGGCTTAAAGCTGACTACGGAGACGCAATTCATAATCGCTACCGGGTTCCAGTTGGTAATCCGAGCGTTCTAAAAAACGTCCTAGGGGTTCATAAATCAGCGCTCGTCCCAGGGAGGGCCAAACTCGGAGTTTGCCGCGACGGAACTGCCACTGAAATTCCCAATGGTAATTTCCCGCTTGGACATCCCCGCACATGAGTCCCTGATGCCAGGAGAGGGAGGTCACCCGCACCTGGGCGACGGTTTCCGGTAAAGAGGCGCCCATTAATCCTACTTCAGTCCTTTTTCCAGACGGAACCGCTCCACCGAAGTGAGCAAATCCCGGGAGATAGAAACTAGGGTTTGCAGAGACCCGGCGACCCGTTGGGATTCCTGGGAGGTTTCCTGGGCGGTTAATTCAATCGATTGCATCACCTGGGCCACGGCGCCGGAGTTGTCCTGCTGTTTAACGGTGTCGGCGGTGATTGAGCGAACTAATGTATTAATATGGTTGGACACTTCGATAATATCCTCCAGCGCCCGTTTGGACTGTTCCGACTTATCCGTCACGTCGATCACCTGCTGGATGCCCTCTTCCATGGCCGTCATCACCGAGCCGGTTTCGCTCTGGATTTGGAGCACGATTTGTTCGATTTCTTTGAGGGACTTGGCGGAGCGGTCCGCTAACTGTCGCACTTCGTCCGCCACGATGGCGAAGCCCCGTCCCGCTTCCCCGGCTCGGGCCGCTTGGATGGAGGCGTTGAGCGCCAAGAGGTTGGTGCGGGAGGCGATCTGGGAAATCACCGCCACGATTTTGGAGATCTCCTGGGAGGCTTCTGCTAGGCGTTTCACCTTGCGGGCGGTTTCCGACACCGTTTCCCGAATCTGTAAAATGCCCCCCACGGTGCGTTCCACCGCTTCTCCCCCTTTCAGCGCCGTTAGGGAGGAGGTATGGGCCACTTCCTCCGCCTCCCGGGCGTTTTCCGCCACCCGTTGAATGGATTCCGTCATCAACTGCACGGAATTAAGGGTCACCGCCAGTTCTTCCGCCATCCGCAAGGCGTCGCTGGAGTTATTGCGGGCGAAGGATTCGCTATCGGTGCAATTCCGGTTCACCTGCTTGGCGGCTTTCTTCACCTGTAGCACGATTTCCCGCAGATTTTGAATCGTCAGGTTAAAGGCGTCC
>JAYKIZ010000098.1:0-5194 GCA_035285965.1 Cyanobacteriota bacterium
TAAGCGTTGGTTGCGGCCAGTTTTTCCTTCAATTGAGCCAATTGGCTAGCCCAGCGGGGGTCAGGTTGGAAACTCTCGGAGCTGGAACTTTCCGTCGTCGTCGCGGCGCCGCCTTTGCGGGGATTGCGTTTTTTCTCCGTTTTTTTCGCCGCCTTAGCGCCGGGGGCTTCCGCCGTCGTCGGGGTCTCGTCCGAGTCTGAGTCTTCGGGGCCGCCCTCTTCCCCTTCCGCGCCCTTGGCCCGGGGCATGGCTTTTTCAATCTTTAGGGGGCTATCCATAAAGGACTGACCGTTATATTTTTCGATAAACTCGTCCGCCGCTTCGTCGGTGGAAACCGTCACAAAGGCGAAACCCCGACATTTCCCCGTTTTCCGGTCTTTGATTACCTTGGTGGAAACCACCGCGTTGGCTTCGGCAAACACCTCCTGCAACGCTTGGCGCTCGATAGCTTCCTTGGGTAAATTGCCAACATAGAGACGAACGGACATGGGGGAAGACCTCCTAAAAAAATGGGGCTATTAATAAAAGTCGCATTAAAGGGCGTATCCCAGGCAAAACCCCGACCCCCCAACGCCTTACCTGGGGACAAAAAATCCCGACCGCTGGCAAATCCCAACCTCTGGCTCCGTCGGCGCCGACTGACAAAGGAGAATTTCCGTGTAAAAGCGTTGTAAAGGACGAGAACAACATTTAGGTCAAACAGGAGAGGTTATCTCTATATCCCTATCACGGTCTTGCTGGACAACTCCCCTAGATTATTGAAATAGGGCGTTTTAGTCAAGTTCCCTAAAATTTTACCATCTTGCCCGAAAACTCCCCTGACGAATGACAGCGCTTGTTAAGAATTGTAACAAAATCTTTCCAACAATACTTGAACAGCCATTCAGATGTTAAGATAAAAACAGTTAACTTCCCTAGGAGGAAATCCCCATGACCACCGTCACCCAAATGAAATGCGCCTGCGAGTCCTGCCTCTGTGTCGTCTCCCTAGAGAAAGCCGTGATGAAAGACGGCAAACCCTATTGCAGTGAAGCCTGCGCCAGCGGCCACGCAACCGGCGCCGGTTGCGGCCACAGCGGTTGTAATTGCCACGCCTAGACCTTTAAGCTAGGAAGCTTCACCTCAGCCGCTTTATGACTGATTCTCATCAAGATTTAGGGGAAGATCTCCGTTGCGAGCTTCCCCTTTCCGCTCATCAGGGCTGTTCCGCCATTCTTCCCGTCTCTCGGGCCCAGCGCCTAGCGGAGTTTTTAGGTATTTTGGCCGACCCCAACCGCCTGCGGATTATTTCCCTACTGACGGAGGGAGAGCGCTGCGTGGGGGACATCGCCGCCGCGGTGGCCATGAGCGAATCCGCCGTCTCTCACCAACTGCGGGTTTTGCGGGCGAACCGTCTGGTGGATTACCGGAGACAGGGGCGCCATATTTTTTACCGTCTCGACGACGACCATATTTTGACCTTCTATCAGGCGTTAGTCGATCACATTAATCATATTGAGCCGGAGTAAAACGCTCCGGCCCGCCCGCAATATGATTGGCGTTTTCGCCGTTGTCCTGGAGCGAAAGATCCGCCAAAGGGAGGAAGATGGGAGCTTAATTCTGGGAGATTAAGGTCTGATATTCTAGTCGTAGAGTTTGCACTAGACTTTCATTGCCGGCGTCCCGGGCCCTCTGGATTCGGCGCTCTAGATTCGCCAGCAGATTTTGGAGATGCTGTTGATCTAGATTTTTACTATCCTCGTCCCCAGATTGATAACTGTTCAGCGGGGGACTGAGATCTAAAGACGCCTGAAGGTCATAGTCCGGTATCGAATATTTTACCCCTCGATACTTTCGCTCAATTTGAGGCCCAGAAGCCGCCATGTGTCTGGGGTAGGGGCCCTTGTCTGCGGCCGATGGCAGGGAAGCGGCGCTGGCCTCTAAGGTCTCTAGGATCGGGTTGGGGCTGGATTGGGAATAGGAAACGCCGCGGTAGGAAAGTTGCATGGGGAAATGAACCTTGACTGAGCAGTAGAGAAAGGAGTCTGGCAGAGAACTCGCCAAATCTGTATCTATTTTTACCGTTTTTTTGGGGGAAATGTCAGGGTTTATCGAAAATTGACACAAATATTTATCAAAATTCTGGGGCGGCGTCGGCCAACGGAACTGAATTGACGGAGCCAAAACTTGGCATAATTGAGATTAATACCGCTCTTTTCCTTGGAAATAGCTATGAAACGGTTCGCTTTTACTCTGATTCTCGGCGCCGTTCTAGGGGGAACTCTTCCCGCTTTAGGAGAAAGCGCCGTCGACGCTCGGGCCCAGGGATTGCTGACGGCGGCTAGCCAGAATTTAGCTAGGGCCCGGGGGTTTAGTTTTCAGAGCCAAAGCGCCTTCGAGGACATGTCCCCGGAAGGCGTTAAATTTGAGTACCACGCCGTCGCCCAGGTTTATGTCGAGCGCCCCAATCGCTTTCAGGTGAATTACCAAAGCGACCGCCGGCAAGCTCAGTTTAACTATGACGGCAAGATCTTTACCCTCTGGGACCGGTTGGCCCAAGTCTATGGAACTCTGCCGGCGCCGGGGAATAGCGACCAAATCTTAGACCGGACGGTTCGCGAATTTGACTTTCTGGTGCCCCTGACGGATCTGATCCGCTCCAACCCGACCCAGACCCTGGGGGGGAAAATCCAACGGGGTTACTATTTGGGGGAAGTGAGTCTGAACGGTCAAAAAGTTCATCATCTGGGTTTCCGACAGGCCAACTTAGATTGGCAGATTTGGATCGAAGCCGGCCCGAATCCTTTGATTCGTAAACTGCTCCTGACCTATACCCAACTAGCGGGGAATCCCCAATACAGCGCCGTTTTTGACCAGTGGAATCTGGACTGGCGTCCCCCCAGACCCGATTTTTTTACCTTTCAAGCTCCCTCTGGGGCCGCCCAAATTAATTTTTTAGTCCCTTCAGCTAACGCCCGACCGCGGTGAAGCGGCGAATAAGTCAGTTCTACTTACTTTTTTAGGAACAAGATGATGCTAATCCGAAAAATTGCGACCGGCGCCGGCGCTCTCTTACTTCTACAGGGTTTTTGGGGACTTCCGGCCCAGGCGGGGTTCGGCGGTTTCCATGGCGGCGGCTTCGGGGGCGGGGGGTTTAGCGGCTTTAGCCACAGCGGTTTTGGCGGCGATTTCGGCGGTCAAGGCTCAGTTTTCCATAGCGATAGTTTCAGCGGCGACCGCGACGGTCTCTCCAACTGGTCGGCTAACGATAGCGCCGGTCTCAGTTCTATCCAGCAAAATCGGGATAATTTGGCCCAAACCCGTCAGGGAGATCTGGAGACCTTTGACCAAAATCAGGCCAATATGCAACAAAGTCGCCTGAGCGAGACCAATACCTTTCAGCAAAATCGCGACAACGAAGTCAACACCGTTCAACAAAACCGGGACAATGAAGCTAACACGCTTCAACAAAATCGCAATAACGAAATCAACACCGTTCAGCAAAACAGTCAAAATGACTGGAATCGCGGCGCCTATTATCCCGGTTGGGGATGTTGCGGTTACGACAACGGCGCCGCTTGGGGCGCGGCGGGTTTAGCTACGGGGTTGGCGCTGGGCGCCGCTATGGATACGGTTCCCCAAAATTCTGTCCCGCTGGTGGTCAATAACGCGAATTATTACTACAGCGACGGGGTCTTTCTGGCCCCGAGCGGCGCTGGTTATCAAGTGGTGGCGCCGCCCCTAGGCGCGGTGATTGGAACCCTTCCTCTGGGCTACACGGTGGTTTACGCCAATAATCAACCTTACTACTATCAAAACGGAACCTTCTACAGCGCCCAGAACGGCGCTTATCGGGTGGTAACGCCCCCCGTCGGCGCCCTAGTACCCACTCTGCCCCAGGGCTACGCCCGGACAACCGTCGACGGCGCGACCTATTTTCAGTATGGCGGCGCGACTTACCGTCCTTTTTACAGCGGCGGCGAGGTGATTTACCAAGTTGTGAAACTCTGAAGCTTCTCTGGGGGAGCGAGAACTAACCGGATCAGCGTCGGGGGTCTGTTACTTTTAGTCGCACCGCCTCGCCGTCAATTTGAAAATCCTCCAGAGGCGCGGCGCCGACAGGGAGACGGAGCGCCGATTGAAGTTGGGTCGGGGAAAGGTTCAAGCGCCGGGCCACGTCCGCTACGGAAAGAGTCAGTTGCCCTACCTGAATTTGGGTTTGGTCGTCAAAAACTAAGTGTTGTCCCTCCAGACGGGGGCGTCCCTTAAGGCCGACGTAAAGAGCCTGTTCGCCCTGGGGCAAAACGCCCGCAAGTCGGTCGAGTAGCGCCTGATGGCGGGGAGGCAGTTGGAATTGACTCAAATCTTGGGAGGGAATCACGGCGCCGATTTCCAAAGTTTCCCCGCTGACGCGGGTTTGTAGCGGAGGCAGGGGAGTCTGGGGCGGCAACTGCTCGGCGACGGCGCTTTGGGCCCAGGTTTGTAGTTCTTGAGATTTCAGGGTAATCGTCGCGGTTTCACCCGCCGCAGCGCCCTGTTCTTCTAGTTTTCTCTCCACTAGGCGCTCTAGGGGAACAGTTGGGGCTTGAACCGGAGGAACTTCGGTTTGCACCCAGTCCGGCGCTTGAGTGGCCTGCCGCCAGACCCAATAGGCCCCGGCGCCGGCGCCGACTAGAGCCAGAACGAGGAGAGTCAAGACAATTCGGAGGAGTTTAACCAAGGGTTGATCCGTAAAGGAGTTCAGTTTGCTTTAGGGTAAACGCCCAGCGCTTAGACCGACAAGGGCGTTTGGAGCCAGCGTCCTTAATCGGGGAGAAAAAAGCGCTACCGAAGGTCGGGCGGTCAAGGATGACGGAGGGTTTCGGCCACTTCCTTCTATGAAGCGACAGAAACCTCGACCCGTCTACGGCTGAGATCAAGATAGTTCATTTGTCGTTTATCGTGAAATTCTCTCCGGCGCCGCGGATTGACCCACCCGTTCAAAAATCACCATCTGACCGGGGTTGCCTTCTCCGTGGATTTTTTCCGGGCCCGGGCGTTAAACTTAAGACTCTTTGCACTCATGCCCTCTTCCTCCTTCGGAAGGCAACGGCGCCGCAGGAAAAACCCCAAAAGCAACTTTTGTCAAGATCCTTGTAACAAAGCTTTACATTTCCCGGGTCATCCTCTATAGTGGGGTTAAGTTCAGTCAATCGTCTTTGGAGAAATCAAACAT